>NZ_WWFY01000446.1:0-9072 GCF_009864975.1 Pseudonocardia sp. SID8383 | reverse complement strand
GACCAGCGGTACCCCGGTCCCCGCGCAGGCGGCGGCCGCGTTCGCGGTCATCGTCGAGGCGAACGGATGGGTGGCGTCGAGCACCGCCGCGACCCGCTCGGCGCGCAGGTGCGCGGCCAGCCCCTCGGCACCGCCGAACCCACCGATGCGGACCTCGCCGTCGGGCAGGGCCGGGCTGCGCACCGCCCCGGCCAGGGACGACACGACCCGGACATCGTCCCGGCCTGCCAGCGCGGCGGCCGCGGCCCGGCCCTCGGTCGTACCACCGAGGACCAGCACCGTGCGGGGAGCGCTCACACCTGTGAGGGTAGGGGGATGGCGATCACGACCGTGGTGTTCGACGTCAACGAGACCCTGTCGGACCTGACCCCGATGGGGGCCCGGTTCGCCGCGCTGGGCGCCCCGGAGGGGCTCGGGCCGCTGTGGTTCGCCGCGACCCTGCGCGAGGGCATGGCGCAGGCCGCCGGTGGGGAGCTGACGCCCTTCGCCGAGCTGGCGAGGGCGACCGCGGCCGGGCTGCTGCGCCGGCACGGGGTCGCCGAACCCGACGCGGGCGCGCGGCACGTCGTCGACGGGTTCCTGGAGCTGCCGGTGCACGACGACGTCCACGGCGGGGTCGCGGCACTGCGGTCCGCGGGGCTGCGGCTGGTGACGCTGTCGAACGGCGCCGCGTCGGTGGCCGAGCGGCTGCTCGGCGACCACGGCCTGCGCGAGCAGTTCGACGCGGTGCTGTCGGTGGAGGACGCCGGGATCTGGAAGCCGGCTCCCGCCTCCTACGCGTATGCGCTGCGGACCTGCGGGGTCGACGCGGCCGAGTCGGTGATGGTCGCGGTGCACCCGTGGGACCTCCACGGCGCCGCCCGGGCCGGCATGGCGACGGCCTGGCTGGAGCGCCACGGCGACACCTGGCCCGGGTACCTCAGCCCACCGACCTTCACCGTCGGCGCGCTGCCCGAGCTGGCCGGCCACCTGGCCTGAGCCCGCGGGACGCCGGGAGCGGTGCCGTCCGGCCCGCTCTCCGTCAGACCGCCGCCAGCACCGGCTCGAACGCGATCTCGGCCGCGCCGACCAGCGCGCCGTCGCGGCCGAGCGGAGAGACCGCGAGTCGGGTCCCGCCCGCGGCCCGGCTCACCAGGCTGCGCCGGCGCAGCTCGGACCCGATCCGCTCGACCACCGAGGGCGGCAGCGCGCCGAACAGGTCGCCCAGCACGACGAGCTCGGGGGCCAGCATGTTCACCACGGTGACCAGCCCGGCGGTCATCCACCCGGCGTAGCCCTCCAGCAGCCGGTCGGCCCGGCCCGGCACGACG
Source organism: Pseudonocardia sp. SID8383 (assembly GCF_009864975.1). NCBI lineage: Bacteria > Bacillati > Actinomycetota > Actinomycetes > Pseudonocardiales > Pseudonocardiaceae > Pseudonocardia > Pseudonocardia sp. SID8383. The sequence goes on along the minus strand of NZ_WWFY01000446.1, from coordinate 7,762 downwards.
GCCAGGTCGCGCAGCTCCGCGACGAGCACCCCGCGCGGGGTGTCCTCGGGCAGGCCGAGCGCGCGGCACAGCGCGGGCTCGCCCACCTCGGTCTCCCAGCAGCCGTGCGAGCCGCAGAAGCACTCCCGCCCGTCCGGGCGGACCATGAGGTGACCGAGCTCGCCGACGTAGCCGCCGGTGCCGCGCAGCGGCTGCCCGCCGGACACCACGCCGCCGCCGACGCCGACGTCGGCCGAGAGGTAGACCATGTCGGCGACGTCCCGGCCGATCCCGCGCAGGTGCTCGGCGAGTGCGCCGGCCTCCGCGTCGTTGGCGACCTGCACCGGCCGGGCGAGGACGGCGGCGAGCCGGGCACCCAGCTCGACGTCGCGCCAGCCGAGGTTGGGCGCCTCGTGCACGAAGCCGTCGGAGCGCCGCACGACGCCGGGCACCGAGACCCCGACCGCCTGCTCGGCGACGCCCAGCTCGTCGCGCAGCAGGGCGGCGGACTCGGCGAGGTGGGTGATCACCTCGCCGGGCAGCCGGGTGGTGCGGTGCAGGTTCCAGCTGTGCCGGCCCAGGATCTGGCCGCCGATGCCGACCATCGCCAGCGCGACCTGCTCGACCCGGATGTCGACGGCGAGCACCACCGCCGCCTGCGGGTCGGGCAGCACCAGCAGCGACGGCCGCCCGGCCCCGGAGCGCTGGGCCGGGACGGCCTCGGTGACGACGCCCGCCTCGGCGAGCCCGTCCACCACCGCCTTGATCGTGCTGCGGTTGAGGCCGAGCTCGCCGGCCAGCGTCGCGCGGGTGCAGGGACCCTCGACGTGCAGCCGGCGCAACAGGACGGCCCGGTTGTGCCGGCGCGCGTCGTCGGGCCGGGTCCCCGATCCGGGCTGAGTCATGTCACCGGCCGCTGGCCGCCGCCCGGCGCCGTGACGCCACGTCGACACCGGCCGCGAGCAGCAGCACCAGGCCGGTCACCACGAACACGACGGCGGCGGGCTGCTTGAGCAGGCCCAGACCGTTCTGCACCGTGGCGAGCACCGTGCCGCCGATGACGGCGTTGCTGATGCGGCCGCGGCCGCCGAACAGCGACGTGCCCCCGATGACCGCGGCGCCGACCGCGAACAACAGGGTGTTGCCGCCACCGGCCGCCGGGTTCACCGACCCGATCTTCGACGAGTAGACGATCGCGCCGATCGCGGCGAAGGCGGTGGAGATGACGAACACCGACGCCCGGATGCGGGCGACGTCGATGCCGGCCCGGCGCGCGGCCTCCCGGTTGCCGCCGACGGCGTAGACGTGCCGGCCGAACCGGGTCCGGTCGAGTACCCAGGTGCCCGCGACGAGCAGCACCAGCACGACCGGGACGACGTAGGGGATCCCGGCGATCGCGATGACGCCGGGCGAGCGGTCCTGCACGAGTGCGAACGTCACCAGCCCGCCGAGCACCACCACCGCCCCGATCTTGAGTGCGACCAGCCCCGTCGGCGGCGCGACCAGTCCGCCGCGGCGCCGGGTCCGCAGGCGCACCACCTGGACGGCCGCGTAGCCGCCGGCGACGACCACGAACAGCACCCAGGACGCCGTGACCGAGAGATTGCCGTTCGCCACGGCGTTGATCAAGGGGTCGCGCAGCGCGATGGTGCCGCCGTCGCCGATGAGCTGCAGGATCACGCCCTGCCACGTGATGAACAACGCCAGCGTCACGACGAACGACGGCATCCCGATCCGGGCCACGAGGAACCCGGTGAGGCAGCCGATCACCACCCCGACGCCGACGGCGAGCCCCATCACGGTGAACGCGTTCGCCGGGACCCCGATCACGAGCACGACCGCGGTGAGCAGGCTGATCACCGACCCGGCCCACACCCGGACCAGCGCGGCGAGCACGGCACCGGCCAGCATCACCGCCACGAGGAGCACGAACACGGTGGTGCCGGTGGCGCCGAGTACGTTGCCGTCGCTCATCAGGTGCAGTGCCATCAATGCCGCCGCCAGCCCGGACGCCGTACCGGCGGCCAGGTCGATCTCCCCGGTGAGCAGCACGAACACCAGGCCCATCGCGATGATGGTCGGGCCGGCGCCCTGCTGGAGCAGGTTCGCCAGGTTGAGCAGGCTCGGGAAGGTGCCGCCCGAGTCCAGCACGCTGAACAGCACGAACAGCGCGGCCAGGCCGAGCAGCGCCGGCAGCGAGCCCAGGTCACCGCCACGCAGGCCGCGCAGGTACGTCGTGATCGCCTCGCGGGTGGTGCGGGCGGTGGTGTCGATGCCGAAGTCGGCGGCCCGGTTACCGGGGTTCACCCGGCGGGCCGCGCTCTGCTCCTGCTCGGGCGCGGGCGTCCGTTCGGTCACGGTGTCTCCTCCCGGGCCGGCGGGGCCGGACGGATCGGGGTGGGGGGCCATCAGGTCACCGCCTGCTCGGGCCGCGGCAGCCCGAGCTCGCCGGAGCGGCCCGCGGTGATGAGCTGGACGACGTCGGAGTGGGTGACCTCGCGGGTCGGGACCTGCGCGACCATCCGGCCGAGGTAGAGGCAGGTGATCCGGTCGGACACCTCGAACACGTCGGCCATGTTGTGGCTGATGAGCACGACGCCGAGGCCCTGCTCGGCCAGCCGTCGCACGAGGTCGAGCACCTGGCGGGTCTGGGCGACGCCGAGCGCTGCGGTCGGCTCGTCGAGCAGCACGACGCGCGAGTCCCAGAGCACCGCCTTGGCGATGGCGACGGTCTGGCGCTGCCCGCCGGACAGCGACGCGACCGGGGTCCGGACCGAGGTGACGGTGCGGACCGAGAGCGACGCGAGGGTGTCGCGCGCGGCCTGCTCCATCGAGCCCTCGTCGAGCATCCAGGAGCGGCCGCGCTCGCGGCCGAGGAACATGTTCTGGACGATGTCGAGGTTGTCGGCCAGCGCGAGGTCCTGGTAGACGACCTCGATGCCGAGCCGGGAGGCATCCGACGGCCCGGCGACGGTCACCGGCGCCCCTTCGAACAGGACCTCGCCGGAGTCGATCGGGTGGATACCCGCGACGCACTTGACCAGGGTGGACTTGCCCGCGCCGTTGTCGCCGACGAGCGCGGTGACCTCGCCGGCGCGCACGGTCAGGTCGACGTCGTGCAGGACCTGCACGGCGCCGAAGCTCTTCGACACACCGCGCAGGGAGAGGATGGGGTCGGCCACTTTCGGGCACCTTCCACGTGGGCGTCGGCCGGGCCGCGGCGGGGTCTCCGCCGCGGCCCGGTCCGGCTGCGGGTCCTACTTGATGCCGAGCTGGCCGCAGGCGGCCTGGGTCTCGGCGTTGCAGATCTCCGAGGCCTTGACGTAGCCGGCGTCGGTGACCTTCTTGACCGAGTCCTTGGTGATGAGCTGCGGCTCGAGCAGCACCGACTTGACGTCGCGGTTGCCCTTCGGGTCCTCGACCGTCTGGGTGGCGACGCCGTCGGCGGCCGCGGTGTCGCCCTTGGCCAGGGCACCGGCGAGCTTCGCGGCGGCCTCGGCCTCCTGCTCGATCGGCTTGAACACCGTCATGTACTGGTCCCCGCGCAGGATCGCGGCGAGCCCGTCGGCGGTGGCGTCCTGGCCGGTGACCACGACCTTGCCGTTCAGGCCGTACTTGGCCAGCACCGTGACGATGGCGCCGGCGAGGCCGTCGTTGGCGGCGACGACGCCGTCGACCTTGCCGCCGTTACCGGTGAGGATCTGCTCGAAGGTGGTGCCGCCGACCTGGTTGTCCCACTTGTCGATCTTCTGGCTCTGCACCAGCTTCAGCGCCCCGGACTCGTACTTGGGCTTCAGCACGGTCTGCTGGCCGTTGTAGAACAGGGTCGCGTTGTTGTCGGTCGGCGCGCCCTCGATCTCGATGACCTGGGCGCCCGGCTTGTCGCCGATGCCCTGGACCAGGCCCTCGCCCTGCAGGGCGCCGACCTTCTCGTTGTCGAAGGAGACGTAGTAGTCGCTGACGCCGCCGAGGTTGAGCCGGTCGTAGTCGATGACCGGGATGCCCTGGGCCTTGGCCTTCTGGGCGACGGCGGTCCCGCCGTCGCTGCTGATCGATGCGATGATCATGACCTTGACGCCGCTGGAGATCATCCCGTCGGCCAGGGTGGAGAACTTCTGCTCGTCGCCCTGGGCGTTCTGGATGTCGGGGTCCATGCCCTCGGCGCGCAGCGCCTTGTCCAGCATGGGCTTGTCGAAGCCCTCCCAGCGGGCCGAGGAGTCGGTCTCGGGGAGGATCACCCCGACCTTCACCCCGCCCCCGGAGTCGCCGGAGCCGCCCGCGGACTCCCCGCCGCCGCCCGCGCTGTTCTGTCCGCAGCCCGCGACGGCCAGCAGCAGGCCGAGGCCCGCCGCCGCGACCGCCCGACGCAGCCGGGGACCGCGCCCCGTGTTCCGTGCCCCCATCGGGGTCTCCCTCCACCACGTTGTGGACCGCTCGCATGATCACGAACGGGTGAATGTTGCGAGCGCCAACGTATTGGGCGGAACCGGTTCCACGACAGCCTTCTGAATCGAGAGAGTTCCTCTTTCGTCATCACGATCCGGTCACGAACATCGACTTTGTTGTCCTGCGGCACGATCCGGACGGCCGCAACGGCACCGGAACGCCGTGGCGGGCGGCGACCACCGGTCCCCGCCCCCGGGGTCGATCCCCCTCAGCCGCGCAGGGTCTCCAGCAGGTCCGCCTCGACCGCGGCCAGGGCCGGGTCGGTACGGCTGCGCGGCCGCCCGGCGTCGACGACGACCTCCCGCACCACGGTCGCCGGGCGCGGCGAGAAGACCAGCACCCGGTCCGACAGCAGGGCCGCCTCCCGCACGTCGTGGGTGATCAGGACCGTCGTCCAGCCGTAGCGGGCGCGCACCGACTCCAGCCAGTCCTGCATCGCGGTCCGGGTGAGCGCGTCCAGCGCACCGAACGGCTCGTCGAGCAGCAGCACCTCGCGCCCCCCGACGACGGTGCGCAGCAGCGCCGCGCGCTGGCGCATGCCGCCCGACAGCGCACCCGGGCGGACGTCCTCGAAGCCGGCCAGCCCGAACGGCTCGAACAGCGCGCGGGCACGCTCGCGGGCCTCGCGGCGCCCCACGCCGGCGACCTCCAGCCCGAGGGTGGTGTTGTCGAGCACGGTGCGCCACGGGAACAGCAGGTCCTGCTGGGGCATCAGGCCGAACGGGGCGCCGCGCACCGGGCCGCCGTCGACCTCGATCCCGCCGGTCACCGTCGCCCCGTCGAGGATGCCCGCCAGGGCCCCGAACAGCGTCGACTTGCCGCACCCCGACGGCCCGACGAGCGTCACGAACTCCCCCGGCGCGACGTCCAGGTTCACCCCGGACAGCACCGGCAGGTCGCCGTAGGAGACCGACAGGTCACTCACCACGACCTTCACCGCGCACCGTGTCCGTCGTGGTCGGCCACGTACCAGGGCGTGACCAGGCGCTGCAGCAGGAAGGTCAGCGCGAACAGCGTCACCGACAGCACCGCGGTCACGCCGACGGCCGCGAGCACCAGGTCGGTGCGGAACTGGTTCTTCTGCAGCTGCATGAAGATCCCCAGGCCGGCCCGGGCGCCGACGTACTCGGCGAAGATCGCCCCGGTGACGGCGTAGGTGATCGCGATCCGCAGCGCCGTGAAGAACGACGGCAGCGCCCCGGGCAGCCGCACGTAGCGGAACCGCTGCCAGCGCGAGGCCCCCATCGACCGCAGCAGCGCGGTCGCGGATCGGTCGGTCGCGGCGAAGCCCTCGATCAGCCCGACCGCCACCGGGAAGAACGTCACCAGCGCGATGACCAGCACCTTCGGCAGCAGGCCGAAACCGAACCAGATGATGAGCAGCGGGGCGATCGCGACCACCGGCAGCGTCTGCGAGGCCACCAGCAGCGGGGTCAGCGCCCGGCGCAGCCACGGCGAGAAGTCCACCGCGACCGCGGCCGCCCAGGCCAGCACCATCGAGACGGTGAACCCGATCAGCGTCACCTGGACCGTCGGCAGCGTGTTCGCCCACAGCTCGGCCCGGAACGCCCAGCCCTGCTCGACCACCCGCAGCGGCGAGGGCAGCACCTGGGGGCGGGCGCCGGCGACGGTGACCGCGACCTGCCAGGCGACCAGCAGGACGGTGACCAGCGCCGCGGCCGGCCACAGCCGGCGGATCACGGTGCCAGGTAGTCGTTGGTGAACCAGGTCGAGAAGTCCGGCTTCTGCCGCACCGGGGCGCCGTCCGGCCCCGCGACGGTGCCCGTGTCGTAGAGGAACCCGGAGAACCCGGCCCACTGCTGCGGGGTCTGGAACCCGACGCGGCCCTGCGTGTCGCGCAGGAAACGCTCGCTGAGCATCTGCGCGCCCCGGTCGACCAGCGCGTCGGAGGTGAACGCGCCGGGGTTGGCCTCCTTCAGCATCCGGGCCGCGGTCGCCGGGTCCTGCGCGGCCAGCACGTAGCCCTTCTGGACGGCCTGCACGAACGCGCGGGCCCGGTCGGGGTGGTCGCGCAGCCAGGTCGAGTTGCCCAGCAGCAGCACGTTGTAGGAGTCCGGGAAGCCGTAGTCGGTGTAACGGAAGGTGCGGATCGGCTCGCCCCGCAGCTGCGCCTCGATGCCCTCGACGTTGACGAACGGCTCGGTGAAGTCGGCCTGGCCGGAGTAGAGCGCCTCGTAGGCCGCGGTGGACAGGACCTCGGTGCGGAAGTCGCCGCGCCCGCCGTCGGCCCGGATCACGGCCTGCATCTTCTGGTTCTCACCGGGCCCGCCGAATCCGGCGTAGATCTTGCCGTCGAGGTCGCGCGGGCGCCGGATGTCGGTGCGGTCGGAGCGCACCGCGATCTCGGTCGCCCAGTGCTGCAGGATCGCCATCACCGAGGTGATGTCGGCGCCCGCGGCCTTCGAGAACGTGAAGGAGTCCTGGAAGCCGACGCCGAAGTCCGCGGCGCCGGAACCGACCAGGGTGTCCGGCGAGGTCTGGTTGTACGGCAGGAACTCGACGTCGAGGCCGGCGTCGCGGAAGTAGCCCGCCTGCTGGGCGGCGAACAGCCCGATGTGGTTGGTGTTCGGCGTCCAGTCCAGCGCGACGCGGATCGGCCCGCCCCCGGCGGAGCCGCCGGAGCCGTCCTCCGCGGCGCAGCCGGACAGGGCCAGCGCGAGCGCCAGCGCGACGGCGAGTGGACGGAGAGCACGTGACAGCACGGGGCGGCCTCCCTACGCCGGTGTGACCCGGATCAGGTTCGAACGGTCGGCGGCCGGTCCTGCCGCCCTCTCAGCCTCGGTGCGCGGGCTCCCGCGGTACGACCGTGAACCCTACGCGGTCCGCCGGGTCCTGCCGGGACGACGTCCGCCGCACCGGACCGACCGGACACCCGCAGTCACCGTGGCCGTCCGATCCGGTCACCTGCGGTGATCGTCGGGACGGCCGGGCGAGCCGCCGTCCGCGGCGCGGACCACGATCGTTATCCTCGCCACCACACCCGCGACGCTGTGTCACGAACCCCGCTCGCGGGAGCTGACGCGGAAGGGACGAGATGGCGGCCTCGCTCTGGACCTCCGGCACGACCGGGCGGCCGACGCCCGACCCGGCCCCCGCCCTGGTGCGGGTCGCGTTGCAGGCCGGCGCCACCTCCGTGGCGCACGCCGACATCGCCGCGATGCTGTCCGGGATCTGTGTCGCGCTGGTGCCTGCCGCCCGGGTCGGGGGTGCGGCGCTGCTGCTGCGCGAGCCCGCCGACCCCCGCGACCCCGAGGCCCGGCGGGTGTTCGGCTCCGACACCGCCGCGCTGCGCCTGGGTGAGCTGCAGCGCCGGGCC
>NZ_WWFY01000445.1:0-11332 GCF_009864975.1 Pseudonocardia sp. SID8383 | reverse complement strand
TGCAGGACGGCGAGCACGGCGAGGTGCTCGGTGTGGGCGAGCTCGGCGAGCAGGCCGAGCACCTGCTCGGCGGCGGCCGGGTCGAGCGCGGACACCGGCTCGTCGGCGAGCAGGACCCGGGCGCGCTGGCACAGTGCGCGGGCGACGGCGACCCGCTGCTGCTGCCCGCCGGACAGCGACCCGGCGCGGTCGTGGGCGCGGTCGGCGAGTCCGACGCGGTCGAGGCAGCCCATCGCCTCCTCCCGCAGCGCCCGCGGGAACAGGGACGGGACCAGCGAGGACCGCAGCGGGAGCCGTCCCAGAGCACCGGCGCAGACGTTGTCGAGCACGGTGCACCGGGTGACGAGGTGGATCCGCTGGAAGACCAGCGCGACGTCGAGCCGTCCGCGTGGCCGGCCGTCGACGAGCACCCGCCCGAGGTGCGGGGTCAGCCCGGCTGCTGCGCGCAGCAGCGTCGACTTGCCCGAGCCGTTGGCGCCGAGGACGGCGAGCAGCTCCCCGGCGTGGACGTCGACGTCGACGCCGTGGAGGACCTCGCGGTCGCCGTAGCGCACCCGGGCACCGCGGACCTCCAGCAGCGCGCTCACTGGACGTCCTTCTCGGTCAGGCCGAGCGTGCGGGCCAGCTCGAACAGCGGCGCATAGGTGTCGCGGGTGACCGGGACGAGCTTCCCGGGCGGGGTGACGTCGAGCAGCGCGCCGATCTCCCCCACCGCCTGCGGGTCGAGGTTCAGCAGGGCGTCGGTGACGGCGGCCTTGAACGCCGGGTCGAGGTTGCCGCGCACGGTCACCGGGTCGTTGGGGATCGGCGCGGAGGTCCAGAGCCGGCGGAACCCCGCCGGGTCGAACGTCCCCGACGCGGTGGCCGAGGCCAGCTGCTGGGAGTTGATCTCGGCGGCGTCGACGGTGCCGTTGGTCAGCGCGAGCAGCGCCTCGGGGTGACCGCCGGCGTAGTCGACCCGGACGTCGGCGGGGGCGAGCCCGGCGTCGAGCAGTGCCTTGCGCGGTAGGGCGTCACCGGAGGTGGAGCCGACCGAGCCCAGGGCGAGGGTGCGGCCGCGGAGCTGGGTCACCGTGGTGACCTCGGAATCGCGCGGCACCCAGATCCCGGCGGTGTAGGCGGACAGCTCCCCGGTCGCGGTGCCGAACGAGGCGACCGGCTCGGCCCCGGCGCGCTCGGATGCGAAGACGTAGCCGAGCGGGCCGAAGATCCCGATCTCCAGGCGGTCGTTGCGCATGGCGAGGACCTCGGCCGCGTAGTCCTCGGTGACCTGCACCCGGACCGGGCAGCTCAACCGGCGTTCGAGGGCGTCGCCGAGGATCTCCGCGGCGGGCACGAGCTTCGCCGGGTCCTCGAACGGTTCGATGCCCATCCGGATCTGTCCGCCGGGGCAGGTGGGCGACTCGGCGACGGTGGGGCCGGACGGACCGGCGCAGGCGGTGAGGGCGAGGCTCGCGGCCAGTGCGGCGACGGCGAGCAGGCGGGGGCGGCGCATGGGGGTCTCCCGTTTCAGAGGACGCGGTCGAGCACGGCCGGTGCGAGGCCGAACGCGGTGGTCATGCCGATGCCGGAGGTGACCGCGACGGCGGTCGTCGCCGGCGCGACCGGGCGGATCAGGAGCTCGCCGGGGGCGTCGGCGTAGACGCCCCGCCAGCGGCGGACGACGTCGACGCCGGTCCCGAGCAGCGCCCGGGTCTCGGCGAGCAGCAGGTCGTCCAGGGTCTCGTCGGTCCAGGGCTCGGGTGTGCGGTCGTAGTGGTGGGTGTCGCCGACGACGAGGTCGCCGCCGGGCAGCTGGGTGAGCATGTGGTTGACGCCCGCGTCGAGCAGGTCCGGGCGCTCGGTGCGCCAGCGCTCGCGCAGTGCGGCGGCGCCCGCGGTGCCCGACAGGGCCGGGTAGCGCAGCATCGAGCTGCCGGTGAGCAGGGCCGGGCCGATCGTGAGCGGGGTGTGCGGGCGGACCTGCAGCATCTGCAGGACGCAGCGCCGCAGGCCCGCGTCGTCGGCGAGTCCGGGGACGAGGCGGTCCAGGTCGTGACCGACGCAGAGGAGGACCCGGTGGGCCCGGAACTCCCCGCGCCCGGTGCGGACGACCACCGGGCCGTCGCCGCTCGCGTCCCCGATCCCGCCCGCCCCGGTCTCACCGGACCCGGCGCCGGCCCCGTCGATGCCGTGCACCGGGCAGCCGAAGTGGATCTCGGCACCGGGCCGGCCCGCGAGCCACGCCGCGATCGCCCCGGCCGCCCGGCGCTGCTCGACCCGCAGGTCACGCGGCAGGAACGCCCCGCCGTACAGGCCGTCGCGGGCGACCGGGACCCGGTCGACGACCTGCGCCGGGTCGAGCAGCTCCACGTCGTCACCCCGGATGGCCGCGAGCTCCTCGAGCGCGGCGCGCTCCTCGGCCGACCGGGCGACGACCACGGTGCCGCACTCGGCGACGCCGAACCCGGCCTCGGCACCCAGCCGCAACCAGGTGCCGCGGCCGCGGGTGGCGAGCTCCAGCGCATCGCCGGTCTGGGCGGTGAGGCAGCCGTGGCCGAAGTTGCGCACCGAGGCCCCGACGGCGTGCTCGTCACGCTCGAGCACGGTCACGTCCAGGCCGCGCTCGACGGCCTCGACGGCGTGGGCGAGGCCGACGACGCCGGCCCCGACGATCAGGAGGTCACTCGTCCGGGTCACCGGGGGGACGGTGCCAGCCGGATGTCCCCGACCGCAATGACTTGTCGATACAAGTTGGGATCTGTTCACCTGCCCGACCTCTGGACGTCGTGCTCAGCGCCCTGGCACTTGTAGAGTCACCAGCCGTGGGGACCCCGTTGCACCGCACACTGGCCGACGAGCTGCGCGCCCGGATCCGCAGCGGCGCGATCGGTGTCGGCGAGGCGCTGCCGTCCGAGGCCGAGCTGTGCCGGGAGTTCTCGGCGTCGCGCGGCCCCGTCCGCCAGGCCCTGGCCGCCCTGCGCGACGAGGGCCTGATCGGCGGCGGGCAGGGCCGGCGCCCGGTGGTGCTGGATGCGGTGCCCGCCCAGCCGTTCGAGTCGTTCCTGTCCTTCACCCGGCGCGCGGAGCTGACCGGCCACGTCCCGGGCCAGCGCCTGCACGAGATCGCACTGCGGCACCCGTCGCCCGCGGTGGCGGCGGCGCTGGGCCTGGAGCCCGAGGACTACGCGGTCCAGCTGATCCGGCTCCGCCTGCTCGACGACCGCCCCGCGATGCTGGAGCGGATGACGTACGTGGAGAAGGTCGGGCGCGCCCTGCTCGACGCCGACCTCAACGCCGGGTCGATCTACGCCCTGCTCACCGGCCAGGGCGTCGACCTGCACGCGGCCCGGCACACCTTCGACGCCGTCGCCGCCGACGAGCTCGACGCGTCCCTGCTCGGCGTCGAGGTCGGACACCCCCTGCTCCGCGAACGGCGGCTGACCTGGGACGCCGCCGGGGACGCTCTCGAGTGGTCGGAGGACCGCTACCGCCCGGACGTCGCGACCGTGACGGTGACGAACACCCGCAGCGGGCGGGGTGGGTTCGCGCGGGAATGAGCGGGCGGGAGCGGGTCCACCCGCGGGTGGGCTGCGACGCGCTCCCGCCGGCGACGGCGGTGCCCGGACCGGGGGTCGCACCGCCGCCACCCCTGCCGCCGCCGCTGCCCCTGCCGCTGCCGCTCAGAGGTGCCCCTGTTCTGAATTCGCTTACCGGGTAAGCGAATCGACACACACATCCCCTCCGGAGCCGGGAGAAGGACCGCCCTGCCGCATCGGTTCGTGCGATACCCCGGCCCGGCGATCGGGAGCGACGTCAGGGACGCACGGCCTGGCGCGGCGCCGCACCCGGCAACCCGGCGGCGGCGAAGGCGTCGTCGAGCGCGTCGAGGGACCACGGGCCACCGGTCAGCTCGGCGAACGGGAACCGCGTGTGCTCCGCGACGAGGAACGCGACCGCGGCGGCGAGGTGGCGGGGGGCGTAGTTGTGCACGCCGACGACCGTGTGCAGCCCGCGGACCAGGCGTTCCGGGTCGAGTCCCACCGCGGGGCCGGGCAAGACCGACCCGGCGAGGACGGCGGTGCCGCCGACGTCGAGCGCGTCGAGGCAGGCGCGCACGGCGGCGGGTGCACCGGACAGCTCCAGCGCGACGTCGAACGCCCGCTCCGGCGGGGTCCCGACCGTGTCCGCTGCGCCGAAGCGACGGGCCCGGGCGCGACGGTCGGCGTGCGGGTCGGCGACCACGACCTCGGCACCCGCGCGGGAGGCCATCGCGGCCGCGGTCACGCCGAGCATGCCCGCACCGGTCACCAGCACCCGCGTTCCCGGGCCCGGCGAGCCCGCGGCGTCGAGGACCGCGGCGACCGTGGCCGTCGCGCACGAGGCGGGTGCGGCGACCTCGTCGGGCACCGCTGGAGGGACGACGACCGTCGCCGTGCCCGGGACGAGCAGGCAGTGGGTGGCGAACCCGCCGGTCAGCGGACGAGCCTCGTCCAGCGGGGCGTGGCCGTACTTGTGCAGGTCGGCGCATTTCTGCGGGATCCCGCGACGACAGCGGCGGCACTCGCCGCAGGACGCGGCGACCGAGAAGACGATCCGGTCGCCGGTCCGGACCGGCGCGGCGTCGACGTGGCGCAGGCCCGGCGCCGTCGCGACGACCCGCCCGACCTGCTCGTGCCCGAGCACCCCCGGCACCGGCGACGAGCGATGACCGCGGGTCGTGTGCAGGTCCGAACCGCACACCGTCGCCAGGTCGACCGCCACCAGGACCTCACCCGGCCCCGGCTCGCCGAGCGCCGTCGTGACCAGGCGGAACGGGGTGCCGACCCCGTCCCAGCGGGCGTAGCGGGCGGTCGTCACGGGAGCTGCCATGTCCGCGACGGTCGCACCACCTCGCCGGACCGTCCACCACCCTGTATGGACAAGTTGGTGAACGCACGGCGGCGGGGTTCACCGGCACCGGGCGGGGGTACGCCGTGCGGGTACCGCACGAACGACCCGGAGGCACCCCGATGTCCGACAGCACGCTCAGCAAGGACCCGACCGCGGACCCGGCGGAGCACGAGGCGTACTTCCCGTCGCCGTACTCGCTGGACGCCTACACCGCGCCGAGGACCGACTTCGACGGTCTCGCCACCGAGCGGAACGCCTGGTCCGGCGGCCGCTGGAAGGTGCTCGTGCTGGCCACCGACGAGCGCTACCTGCGCATGGGCAACGGCACCTTCTTCTCCACCGGCAACCACCCGGTGGAGACCCTGCTCCCCCTGCACCACGTCCTGGAGGCCGGGTTCGGCGTCGAGATCGCGACGCTCACCGGCAACCCGGCGAAGTTCGAGTGGTGGGCCTACCCCGGCGAGGACGAGGCGGTCGGCAGCGCCCGCGACACGCTGCTCGCGCAGTGGCGGGCCCCGAAGTCGCTGGCGGAGGTCGTCGAGCGCGAGCTGGGCGAGGACTCGGACTACCTCGCGGTGTTCGTCCCCGGCGGGCACGGTGCGCTGTCCGGGCTGCCGTTCTCCACCGACGTCCGGGACACCCTGGAGTGGGCGATGCGCACCGACCGGCTCGTGGTGTCGCTGTGCCACGGGCCCGCCGCGTTCCTCTCGACCCGCATCGGCCGCGGCCGATCGGCGTTCGAGGGCTACGAGATGTGCGTGTTCCCCGACGCGCTCGACGCCGGCGCCAACATCGACATCGGCTACCTGCCCGGTGAGATGCCGTGGCTGCTCGGCAAGGCCCTCCAGGACGAGGGCGTCCGTGTCGTCAACGACGACATGACCGGCCGCTGCACCACCGACCGCAACGTCATCACCGGCGACAGCCCGCTGGCCGCGAACGAGCTGGGCAAGCTCACCGCGACCGCGCTGCTGGAGCACGCGCGCCGCCGGGGCTGACCCCGCCCCGGCGCCTCAGGACGCCGTGCCACCGGCCGCCAGCCGCCACACCCGGTCGCGGCTGAACGGCTGGTGGTACGGCCGCACCCCCAGCGCCCGGCGGATCGCGTTCGCGACCGCGGGCGCGACCGGGTTGTAGGGCGCCTCGCTCATCGACTTCGCGCCGTAGGTGCCGAGCGCGTCGTGGGTGCGGGCGTACCGCACCTCGGTGTCCGGGACGTCGGCCATCTGCGGCACCCGGTAGGTGCGGAACACCGGGTTGAGGATCTCCCCGGACTCCCCCACGTACACCTCCTCGTAGAGCGCGCTGCCCAGCCCCATCGCGGCGCCGCCCTCGACCTGCCCGCGCAGCTGCTCGGGGTTCAGGACGGTGCCGGCGTCGACGGCCTGCACCGAGCGCAGCACCCGGACCTCGCCGGTCGCGGTGTCCACCGCGACGCGCACGCCGTGGCAGTTCGCGGTGATCGCCCGCGCGGTGCCGGGCTCCTCCCCCGTGGCCACCAGCCCCGCGGGCGAGGACGCGGCGGCCAGCACGTCGTCGAGCGTCCACTCGCCGCCGGGCGCCGTGACCCCGGCCGCGTGCAGCTCCCCGCCGCCGGTGACGGCGAGGATCCGCTCCCGCAGCGCGGTCGCCGCGGCGTGCAGTGCCTTGCCCGCGACGGTGGTGCCCGCGGAGGCGAACGCCCCGGTGTCGTAGCCGCAGGCGTCGGTGTCGCCGTGGTGGGCGTCGACGCGGTCCGGGGTCGTGCCGAGCACGGTGGCGACGACCTGGCGGTGCGTGGTCGTGGTGCCGTTGCCGAACTCGACGGTGCCGGCGCCGAGCCGGTAGCGCCCGCCGGGCAGCAGCGTCACCGTGGTGGTCGCGGCGTGCCCGAACGGGGCCATCGTCGTCATCATGCCCAGGGCGACACCCTCCCCGACCCGCCATGTCGGGCCGTCGGGGACCGGGTCGCCGGTGCCGTCGGCCAGGGCGTCCTGGACGAGGTCGAGGCACTGGTCCATGCCGTAGCTGGTCCAGTGCAGGTCGTGCTCCGGCTCGCCGTGGTGGGCGACGTGCAGCGGGTCCCCGGCGCGCACCATGGTGCGCCGGCGCAGCTCGAACGGGTCGAGGCCGGTGGCGATCGCGAGCTCGTCCATCGCGGACTCGACGGCGAACATCACCTGGCCCAGGCCGTAGCCGCGGAACGCGCCGCTGGGCACGTTGTGGGTGTAGACGACCTCGGCGTCGAGGCGCTTGACGGGGCAGTTGTAGACGCTGACCGACTCGGCGACGGAGTGGAACAGCACCCCGCGGGAGTGGTTGCCGTAGGCGCCGGTGTCGGACAGGACGTCGAGCTTCATCGCGGTGAGGTGGCCGTCGTCGTCGGCGCCGAGGGTGACCGCGACCCGCATCGGGTGGCGCAGCGCGGTGCGGGTGAACTCCTCGGACCGGGTGAACTCGTGGGCGACGGTACGCCCGGTCCGCAGCACCGCGAGCCCGACGAGGTCCTCGGCGAACATCTCCTGCTTGCCGCCGAACCCACCACCGACCCGCGCGGTGTGCACCCGGACCCGGTCCGGGTCGAGTCCGAGGACGCGGGCGAGCTCGCCGCGGGTGAGGAACGGGACCTGGGTGCCCGCCCGCACGACGAGCCTGCCGTCGTCGTCGAGCGAGCCGATCGCGCCGTGGCACTCCAGCTGGGCGTGGGCGACCCGGCTGGTGCGCCAGGTGCCGGTGACGGTGTGCGCGGAGGCGCGCAGCGCGGCGTCGACGTCGCCGCCGTGCCCGCCGTGCAGGGCGAGCACGACGTTGCGCCCGGCGTCGTCGACGCGGTCGGCGGGGGTCCGGTCCGGGTGCACCGACGGCGCACCGGGCCGCCGCGCCGCCTCCGGGTCGAGGACGGCGGGCAGCACCTCGTAGTCGACGGCGATCAGCGCGCAGGCCGCCTCGGCCTGCGCCGGGGTCTGCGCGACGACGGCGGCGACCCGCTGCCCGACGTGGCGGACGACGTCGTCGAGCATCCGGGTGTCGTCGGGGTCGTCGGTTCGGTGCTCGTGCCGGGCGGTGGAGTAGCGCAGGTCCGGCACGTCGTGGTGGGTCAGCACCAGGGCGACGCCCGGTGCGGCTGCGGCCGCGGTGGTGTCGATCGACCGGATGCGGGCGTGGGCGTGCGGGGAGCCGAGGATCCGCAGGTGCAGAGCCCCGGTGAGGTCGGTGTCGAAGGTGAACGGCTCGCTGCCGGTGACGATGCGCTCCGCGGCCGGGGGCCGCGCCGAGCAGCCGACGGTGCCGGCGGTCCCGTCCGGGTCGCGCGGGGCGCAGCCGCCACGGACGCCGGTCTCGATCGCCTCGCGGATGCTGCGGTAGCCGGTGCAGCGGCACAGGTTGCCCTTCATCCGCCTCGGCAGGTCGTCGAGGTCGTCGGGGGTGAGCGCGGTGGCGGTGACGATCTGGCCGGCCGTGCAGAACCCGCACTGGAACCCGAACTTCTCCACGAACGCGGCCTGGACCGGGTGCAGCTCCCCGTCCGGCCCGGCCAGCCCGGCGACGGTGGTGACCCGCGCGCCGTCGAGACGCTGGGCGGGGATCAGGCACGAGTGCACGGGCCGGTCGTCGAGCAGGACGGTGCAGGCGCCGCAGTCCCCGGCGTCGCACCCCTTCTTCACCTCGAGGTGCCCGTGCTCGCGCAGGAACGTGCGGGTGCACTGCCCCGGGGCGGGCTCGGCCTCCAGCTCGGTGTCGTTGACGTGCAGCTTCACGACAGCTCCTCCCGGATCTGCTCCAGCAGCACCGCGCTGACCCCGTGGCGCCAGTCCGCGGAACCGAGCGGGTCGGTGTACCAGCCGTCGACGGCGTCGACGTCGGCGCGCAACCGGTCCGCCCCGGGCACGCCGGCCGGGTAGCGCAGGACGGTGGGAGCCTCGGTCGCGGCGGTGATCACGAACGTGGCGGCGCCGCCGTCGGGTGCGGTGTCGACCCGCCCGGTGAGCACGGCGCCGGAGCGGCCGAGCTCGGCGAGTGCGATCCTGCGGAAGGCGGTGCGGGCGCGGAGTGCGGCGCCGGGCAGCTCGACCGCGCGCAGGACCTCGCCGGGGCGCAGCGCGGTGGTGCCGTTGCCGGTGACGAGCGACGCGACGGGGGCGCGGTACTCCTCGCCGTCGGGGGTCCAGACGACGGCGAGCCCGTCGAGCGTCGCGGCGAGGGCGACCATCCCGGCGGCGGCGTAGGCGCGGCAGATGTTCCCGCCGACGGTCGCGGTGTGCCAGATCTTCCACGACGCGAGCAGGGCGTGCGCGCACTCGGCGAACAGCGGGGTCCCGGTGCGCTCGCCGTACGCGGCGAGGTCGGCGATCGGGCAGGTCGCGGCCACCGACAGGCCGCCGTCGGGCAGGTCGGAGAGGGGTTCCCAGCCCATCGTGGTGAGGTCGACCAGGCCGGTGACGCCGGGCTGCGGCTCGGAGAACAGCCACGTCCCGCCGGCGAGGATCCGCTCCCCCGGCGCCAGCGCCAGGTCGGCGCGCTCGCGGGCGCGCCGGAACCCGGTGACGGTGTGCAGGTCCATCCTGCTCACCCGGCCTTGGCCACGAGGTCGCGGTGCACGGCGGCGCACTCGGCGGCGACGGCGGCGGTGTCGACGGTGAGCACGGTGTCCCGTTCGACGACCGGGCGCCCGTGCACGAGCAGCAGCTCCAGCGGCGGCGGGGTGCCCAGGACGAGGGCGGCGACCGGGTCGGCGACGTCGCGGTGCCGGAACCCGTCGAGCCGCCACAGGGCGAGGTCGGCGAGCTTGCCGGTCTCGATCGACCCGATCTCGTCCTCGCGACCGAGCACCCGGGCACCGCCGAGCGTGCCGAGCTCGAGGGCCTCGCGCACCGACAGGGCGCGGGGGCCGCCCGCGGCGCGGGCGAACAGGACGGCGTGCTTGACGTCCTCCAGCAGGTGGGTGCCCTCGTTGGAGGCGGCGCCGTCGACGCCGATCCCGACCCGGGCGCCCGCGTCGACGAGGTCGCGGACCCGCGCGATACCCGCGCCGAGCCGGCCGTTGGAGGTGGGGCAGTGCGCGACGCCGGTGCCGGTCGCGCCGATCGTCTTCACCGCGTCGTCGTCGAGGTGCACGGTGTGGGCGAACCACACGTCGGGCCCGGTCCAGCCCAGGTCGGCGACGTACTCGGTGGGGGTGGCCCCGAAGCGCTCCCGGCAGTACGCCTCCTCGTCGTCGGTCTCGGCGAGGTGGGTGTGCAGCCGCACCCCGAGCTCGCGGGCCAGCGTCGCGGACTCGCGCATCAGCTCCGGCGTCACCGAGAACGGCGAGCAGGGGGCCAGCGCGATCCGCAGCATCGACCCCGGCGACGGGTCGTGCCAGCGGGCGACGGCGTCGGCGGACGCGGCGAGGATCTCGTCGCGGTCGGAGACGACGTGGTCCGGCGGCAGCCCGCCCGCGCTGCGCCCGAGGTCCATCGAGCCGCGGGTCGGGTGGAACCGCAGCCCCACCTGCTGCGCGGCGCGGATCTCGGCGCCGAGCACGTCCCCGCCCTCGCGGGGGAAGACGTAGTGGTGGTCGGTCGTGGTGGTGCAGCCCGACAACGCGAGCGCGGACAGCGCGCCGGTGGCGCCGGTGTGCACGGCGTGCTCGTCGATGCCCGCCCACACCGGGTACAGCGTGGTCAGCCACTCGAACAGCGTGTGGTCGACGGCGAGCCCGCGGGTCACCCACTGGTAGAGGTGGTGGTGGGTGTTGACCAGGCCCGGGGTGAGCAGGCAGCCGCGGGCGTCGACCCGGCGGTCGTAGGACCCCGCCGGGGCGGGACCGGGCCCGACGCCCGCGATCCGTTCCCCCTCGACGACGACGTGCCCGCCGGGGATCTCCTCCCCGGTGACGGTGACGACGTGGGCACCTTCGATGGCGGTCCGGTGTGCGGTCCGGCCGGCGCTCGGCTGCTGCATGGACCCAGTGCACCGCGCGCCGGTCACCGGGAGAAGGCACCGCCGTGACGAATCGGGATCCCCCGCGGCGCACCGAGTTGTAGGTTTCTCCCATGCTGCTCTCGGAGCTCGTCGCACGCCCGGAGCTGCGGCTGCGGGTCCTGCACGGCTCGGCGGCCGACCTGGACCGGTCCGTGCGATGGGTCTACCCGACCGACCTGCCCGACCCGTCGCGCTACCTGGGCGGCGGTGAGCTGGTCGTGTCCGGCCTGGTGTGGCGGCGGACGCCCGCGGACTCGGAGCGGTTCGTCGCGGCGGTCGCGCGGTCCGGTGCGGCGGCGCTGGTGGCCGGGGAGGCCGTGTTCGGCGACATCCCGGCCGACGTCGTCGACGCCTGCCGCCGCCACGACCTCGTGCTGGTCGCGGTGCCGGTGGACGTGTCGTTCGGCGCGGTGACCGAGGCGGTGATCGGGGCGCTGTCCGCGGCCCGCGGGGACCGGCTCGCCCACACCCTGGGCCGGCACCGGCGGCTGCTCGCCGCGTTCGCCGGCGGCGCGGA
>NZ_WWFY01000444.1:0-300 GCF_009864975.1 Pseudonocardia sp. SID8383 | reverse complement strand
GCCGAACCGGTCAGCTCACCGCGCGGCTCGGCGACGACGGTCTCGTCGTCGGCCGGGGCCGGTGCGGGTGCGGCGTCGGTGACGGTGGTGTCGGCCGTGGCCGGCACGGAGACTCCGGTGGACCCGGCGGCCGCGCCGTCGTCACCCTTCGGGCTTCTGCCCGCGGCGACGGCCGCGGCACCCGCGGCGGCGTCGACGCGCGCGGTGTCGCCGGAGCCGTCCCGGTCCCCGGCACGGTCGGAGCCGTTGCGGTGTCCGGAGCCGTTGCGGTCGGGAGCGTGGCGGTCGGCGTCGTGGCGG
>NZ_WWFY01000443.1:0-200 GCF_009864975.1 Pseudonocardia sp. SID8383 | reverse complement strand
CGCCTCGGCCGCGGACACCATGGAGGCGACGGCGACGCCCTCGGCGAGCTCGCCCAGCGCCGCGGCGACCGCGGCCCGCCCGGACGGCTCGACCTCGACGAGCTCGGCGACGGCGCCGAGCACCCCGTCGTCGCCGGAGTCGAGCAGGGCGCCGGTGCCGTCACGGCGGACCAGGCCGACCTGTAGGGCGTCGACCCGGG
>NZ_WWFY01000442.1:0-228 GCF_009864975.1 Pseudonocardia sp. SID8383 | reverse complement strand
GAGACCCCGGGCCGTGGTGGGCACAGCGACAGCAGGCCCACCGACATCCGTTCCATCCGCGCGACCCGTCGTGGCATCGGTGACACCGTGAAGGTCCCCGGCCGGCCGGACACCGCCGCGGAGCACCGGCGGCACCGCGCCTCCGAGCCCGACGCCCCGCCGGAGGAGCGTGACCGCGCGGCCCGGCTCAGCGGCGAGCTGCCGATCGTCCCGCGCCGGCCCGGTGGC
>NZ_WWFY01000044.1:0-3998 GCF_009864975.1 Pseudonocardia sp. SID8383 | reverse complement strand
GACGGCCGCGACGGCCCGGTCGCGCCCGGCCAGCGCCGCCCGCAGGACGGTCAGGTCGGCGTCGGTCCGGCGGGCGGCCGCCATCCGGGCCGCCTCGACCTCCAGGGTGCGTCGGACCTCCAGCACCTCGCGCAGCTCCGGGCCGCACAGCGTGCGCAGCGCCCCGGACAGCTCGGTGGTGGCCCGCACGTAGGTGCCGTCGCCCTGACGCACCTCGAGCAGGCCGCCGTGGGCGAGGGCGCGGACGGCCTCGCGGACGGTGTTGCGGCCGACCTCCAACGACGAGGCCAGCTCCGACTCCGGCGGTATCCGGGCACCGACCGGCCACTCCCCGCCGGTGATGGCGGAACGGAGCTGGTCGATGACCTGGTCGACCAGGCCACCGCGGCGCGCTGTGACGAGAGGCACCGGATCATCCTTCCATCCGAACATCCTATGTCTGTAACAATACTGTTTCGTGAGCATTGCTGAGCAGGAGACGCGCGCGGAGGAGACCATCGCCACCGGACGGGCCGAGGAGACCGGGCCGTCGCGTCGCGGTGCGCTCGTCGGGACTCCGCTGCTCGTCGTGGGGGTGGCACTCGCCGCCTCGAACCTCCGCCCGGCCGTGACCTCGATGTCCTCGGTGCTCGGCGAGGTCCGTGACGGCCTCGGTGCCTCCGCGGTCTGGACCAGTGTGCTCACCGCGGTACCCACCATCTGCTTCGGCCTCGCCGCGATCGCCGCGCCGCTGCTCTCCCGCCGGCTCGGCATGGCCCGCGCGATCGGCCTCGCGATGGCGGTGCTGACCGCCGGGCTCGTGCTGCGCGTCGTCGACGGCCCGTGGGTCGTGCTCGGCGGCACCTTCGTCGCCGCGGCGGGCATCGCGATCGGCAACGTGCTGATCCCGGTCGTGGTGAAGCAGTCCTTCCCGCACGCCGTCGGCCGGGTCACCGGCGTCTACACCGCCGCGCTGGCCGCGGGCGGTGGGATCGGCGCCGCGTTCACGCCGCCGCTGGAACCGCTGCTCGGCGGCTGGCGCGGCGCGGTCGGGGCGTGGGCGCTGCTGTCGCTGGCCGCGCTGGTCGTCTGGACGATCGGGGCCCGGCACGGTGAGCCGGAGCCGGTCGTGCGCGCCGCCGACGCGGAGGAGCGGCGCCCGATGGTGCGCCGGCCGCTGGCCTGGGTGGTCACCGCGTTCTTCGGGCTCCAGGCCTGTGTCGCCTACGTCGCGATGGGGTGGCTCTCGGAGCTGTTCGTCTCCGTCGGGGTCACCCGCACCGACGCCGGGCTGATGCTCGCCCTGATCAACCTGATCGGCATCCCGCTCAGCTTCGTCATCCCGCCGATCGCGCTGAACCGGGCGTCGCAGTCGGGCTGGATCGTCGGGCTCGCCTGCTGCTCGCTGGCCGCCGTCGCCGGACTCGCGATCGCCCCGGCCGCCGCGCCCTGGCTGTGGACGGTCCTGCTCGGCGTCGGCATGGCGGTCTTCCCGCTGGGGCTCGGCGTGATCGCGCTGCGCACCCGCGAGGCCGCAGAGACCACCGACCTGTCGGCGATGGCGCAGGGCTTCGGCTACCTCATCGGCGCGACCGGCCCGTTCCTGTTCGGGATCCTGCACGGGCTCACCGGCTCCTGGACGCCGTCGCTGGTGCTGCTCGGCGCGGTGATCGTCGCCGAGATGGTGCTGGGCTGGGTCGCGGGGCGCCCGCGCTACGTCTGAGGTCCGCCCGTGCGGCGCCGGGCCGCTGATATATGAGAGCCCCCGGTGCCGCGTCCGGCGTCGTGGGCCCGGTGTACCGTCGTGACCGTCCGATCTCCCGGCGCATCCCCGCCCGGCGGCGGCCCGAGATCGGGGTCCTCGATCCGTCAGGGAGTACTCGTGACCGACACCGCCCTTCCCCCGGCCGGGGACACGGCGCGGCTGGTCGACCAGACCGGCCCGTACTTCGGCCGTTTCGGTGGCCGCTACGTTCCGGAGGCGCTGGTCGCCGCGCTGGACGAGCTCGAGCGGGCCTACCACACGGCCATGTCCGACGAGGCCTTCCAGGCCGAGCTCGCCGAGCTGCACCGCACCTACTCGGGCCGCCCGAGCCTGGTCACCGAGGCGCCGCGGTTCGCCGCGCACGCCGGGGGTGCGCGCATCCTGCTCAAGCGCGAGGACCTGAACCACACCGGCTCGCACAAGATCAACAATGTGCTGGGGCAGGCGCTGCTCACCAAGCGCATGGGCAAGACCCGGGTCATCGCCGAGACCGGTGCGGGCCAGCACGGCGTCGCCTCGGCCACGGCCGCCGCCCTGATGGGCCTGGAGTGCGTCGTCTACATGGGCGAGGTCGACACCGAGCGCCAGGCGCTCAACGTCGCCCGGATGCGCATGCTCGGAGCGGAGGTCCGCCCGGTCACCTCGGGCACGCGGACCCTCAAGGACGCGATGAACGAGGCCATGCGCGACTGGGTCACCAACGTGGCCGACACGCACTACCTCATCGGCTCGGTCGCCGGGCCCCACCCGTTCCCGGCGATGGTGCGCGACTTCCAGCGGATCATCGGCGTCGAGGCGCGGCAGCAGGTCCAGGACCTCACCGGTGCCCTGCCCGACCTGGTCTGCGCCTGCGTCGGCGGCGGCTCCAACGCGATGGGCATCTTCCACGCGTTCCTCGACGACACCTCCGTCGAGCTGGTCGGCTTCGAGGCCGGCGGCGACGGCGTCGACACCCCGCGGCACGCCTCCTCCATCGGCGGCGGTGACGTCGGCGTCCTGCACGGCTCGCGCAGCTTCATCCTCCAGGACGAGGACGGCCAGACCCGCGACTCGCACTCCATCTCCGCGGGCCTGGACTACCCGGGCGTCGGCCCGGAGCACTCGTGGCTGCACGACATGAGGCGCGCCCGCTACGAGTCGGTCACCGACGCCGAGGCGATGGAGGCCTTCCGCCTGCTCTGCCGCACCGAGGGCATCATCCCGGCCATCGAGAGCGCGCACGCGCTGGCCGGTGCGCTGCGCGAGGCGACGCGCCTGGGCGAGGGCAAGGTCGTGCTGGTCAACCTGTCCGGCCGTGGCGACAAGGACGTCGACACCGCCGCGAAGTACTTCCAGCTGATCGACGACGAGGGCAACGCCGTGACGGACGGAGCGGTCTGATGGGCAGCGTGGCGCAGCGGATCGAGCAGGTCCGCGCCGAGGGCCGGGCCGCGCTGGTCGGCTACCTGCCGGTCGGCTACCCGACCGTCGAGGGCTCGGTCGAGGCAATGCGGGCGATGGTCGCGGGCGGCGTCGACGTCGTCGAGATCGGCCTGCCCTACTCCGACCCGCTGATGGACGGCCCGGTCATCCAGCGCGCCACCCAGCAGGCACTGGACAACGGTGCCCGCAGCCGGGACGCGTTCACCGCCGTGCGCGCGGTGGTCGGCGCCGGCGCCCCGGCGCTGGTCATGACCTACTGGAACCTGATCGACCGCTACGGCGTCGAGCGGTTCGCCGCCGAGCTCGCCGAGGCCGGCGGCTCCGGGCTCATCACCCCGGACCTCCTGCCCGACGACTGCGAGGACTGGCTGACCGCCTCCGAGAAGCACGATCTGGACCGGGTGTTCCTCGTTGCGCAGACGACCACCTCCGAGCGGATGCGGATGACCGTCGAGGCCAGCCGCGGGTTCGTCTACGCGGCGTCGCTGATGGGCGTCACCGGCGTCCGCTCGGTCGGCGTCGAGGCCCGCGACCTGGTCGCCCGGACCCGCGAGGTCGCGACCCTGCCGGTGTGCGTCGGCCTCGGCGTCCGCACCGCCGAACAGGCGGCCGACGTCGCCGGCTACGCCGACGGCGTCATCGTCGGGACGGCGTTCGTGCAGGCGCTGGAGTCCGGCGGGCCGTCGGCGGTCGAGTCGCTCGCCCGCGAGCTCGCCGAGGGCGTCCGCGCCGCGGAGCGCGTCTCCGCCTGACCCTCCTCCAGCGGCCGCGTCCGCCCCTCGTGGGCGGGCGCGGCCGTCGTGTGTCGTCGGGCCGTCGGTCGCAGCTCCCG
>NZ_WWFY01000441.1:0-282 GCF_009864975.1 Pseudonocardia sp. SID8383 | reverse complement strand
ACCCGTGACCGGCGGGCGGGTGCGCCGCCGCTCTCACCCCCTGAGTCGGGTGGGAGGCCCCCCGCGTTGCACCTGCCCTACACCGTTCCCCGAATCTGATGAAAGACGCCGTTCGGACGCCGCTCCCGGTTGCGTGCGTCACGACAGACAGGGTTGACAGCATGACTGTGCGTGCACTTCCGGTGGACGGCTCCGCGGAGTCGGTGACCCGGCTGGCGGCCGCGCTGCGGGCCGCCGTGGACGGCACGGGTCCCGCGGTGCTGCCCGTCCGGGCCGAGCCGG
>NZ_WWFY01000440.1:0-351 GCF_009864975.1 Pseudonocardia sp. SID8383 | reverse complement strand
GGCTGGAACCGGGGCGCGGTGGACAGCGGCAGGTGGTGCGCGCGCAGCGTCGCCGGGTCCGGTTCCTGGCCGGGCAGCAGCGCGGCGAGCCGCTCCAGCAGCGACGCCCGGTTCCCGGCGCCGCGTTCGTCGAACACGCCGTAGCCGACGTTCGCGCCGCCGCCCGCGATCGGGAACGACCAGGCGTAGGCCGGGACGGCGCCGCCGGCGTACTCGATCGACAGCGTCCCCGGCTCGGCGGCGACCGGGGTGTACCCGCGGATCGCCACCGCCGTCGACGACGGCGGCACCCCCGGCGCGCCGAGCGCGCGGCGGACCACCGAGTGGGCCCCGTCGGCGCCGATCACGGCC
>NZ_WWFY01000439.1:0-374 GCF_009864975.1 Pseudonocardia sp. SID8383 | reverse complement strand
GTGCGGTCCTGGTGGACCGGGCTGCCCGGGGCCGACCGGGAGCAGCTGCTGCACACCCGGCCCGGGCTCGTCGGCGGGCTGGACGGTGTGCCGGTCGCCGACCGGGATCGGGCGAACCGGGTCCTGCTCGACGCCGAGCTGTCCCGGCTGCGGGCCCGGGCGGCGCTGCTGGACCGGGCCGGGGACACCGCGGGCGCGGACCGCGCCCGGCGGGCCTCGGCCGGACTGGAGACCACCCGTCGACGCCTGGACGCCGGCGACGCGTACCTGCTCCGCCTGGAGCGCGGGAACACCGGCGGGCGGCTCGTGCTCGCCGTCGGCGATCCGGACCGCGCCGCGCACGTGCTCACCCACGTCCCGGGGACGACCGCGGG
>NZ_WWFY01000438.1:0-379 GCF_009864975.1 Pseudonocardia sp. SID8383 | reverse complement strand
AGGCCGACGCCGCGCGGGCCCGCCAGGAGGCCGACGCCGCCGGGACCACCGCCGACCGCGCCGGTCGCGAGGCCGCCGACGCGCAGCAGACGCGCGACCGGCAGCGCGGCATCGGCATGATCCTGCGCGACGAGGCCGCGGCGCTCCCGGTCTCCACCGACGAGGTCGGCGGGCAGGACGGGGAGCCGGAGGGGACCCCCGAGGGGTCGCTGGCCGAGCTGCGCGAGGAGTTCCAGCGGGCCCGCGACGCCTACGCCTCGGCCTCCGTCGACACCGACCTGCAGGGTGCGCTGGAGCGGGCCGAGGCCGATGCGCGGGAGCGGCGGGTCGCCGTCGACGGGCTGCCGCGCACCGTCGTCGAGGCCGCGACGGCGTTCCT
>NZ_WWFY01000437.1:0-447 GCF_009864975.1 Pseudonocardia sp. SID8383 | reverse complement strand
GCGCCGCCCGCCGAGGCCGCCGACGCACCGACCGCCGACGAGGTCCGGACCCCGCCCGGCGGTACCCCCGTCGTCGACGGGGCGACCGAGGCCCGCACCCCGCCCGGGGGCATCCCGGTCAGCACCGCCCCGCCGGTCCCGTCGACCGCGCCGCCCAGCAGCCCGACCGTCCCCACCGAGCAGACCGGGACCGTCACCGGCACCCCGGACGCCCGCGTCATCGACACGGCCGAGGCCAGCAAGGACCCGGCCACCCGCCAGCTCCGCCGCCCCGAGGGCTCCTCCGGGGCTGCCGGGACCGTGGCGACGCCCGACGGGGGCACCACCGAGCAGGTCCCGGCCCCACCCGCCGCGAGTGCCCCGACCGAGCCGGTCGCGCGCCCGGAGGTCGCCCCGAGTGCCCCGACCGAGCCGGTCGCGCGCCCGGAGGTCGCACCGAGCGCCCCG
>NZ_WWFY01000436.1:0-451 GCF_009864975.1 Pseudonocardia sp. SID8383 | reverse complement strand
TGCCTGCGGGGGCCACCGTCGCCGTCGAGGAGCCGGGGTACCCGCGGGCGGTCAGCGCGCTGCGGGCCGCCGGGCTGCGGGTCCTCGGCGTGCCCGTGGACGACGACGGCCTGGTCGTCGACGCCGTCCCCGCCGGCTGCGCGGCCGTCTACACCACGCCCGCGCACCAGTTCCCCACCGCGGTGCGTCTGTCCGCCGCCCGCCGGGTCGCCCTGGTCGGGCGTGCCCGCGCCGAGGACTTCCTGGTCATCGAGGACGACTACGACGGGGAGCTCCGCTACGACGTCGCCCCGCTGCCCCTGCTCGCCGCGCTCGCGCCCGCCCACGTCGTGCACCTGGGCACCGCGAGCAAGATCCTCAGCCCGACGCTGGGGGTCGGCTGGGCGGTCGCGCCGCCCGCCGTCGTCGCCGCGTGGCGGGACCTGCGCGCCCGGACCGGCACCCGGCCGTC
>NZ_WWFY01000435.1:0-735 GCF_009864975.1 Pseudonocardia sp. SID8383 | reverse complement strand
TACCCGGCGTAGCCGTGGGTGTCGACGCGGACCCCGCGCCCGGCGGGCGGCTGGAAGCGGGTCAGGGTCCCGGCGGCCGGGACGAGGGTCTCGAGCGGCCCGACGGTCTCGGTCGTCACCCGGGCCTGCACCGCGGCCCCGCGCGGCGCGGGCGGGGTGGCGAGGCCGAGGTCGGCGAGCCGGGCGCCGTACGCGACCCGCAGTCCCAGCTCGACGAGGTCGAGGCCGGTGGTCTCCTCGGTGACGGTGTGCTCGACCTGGATCCGCGGGTTGACCTCCAGGAACGCGATGTCCTGCCCGGCGAGCAGGAACTCGACGGTGGCGAGGCCGCGGTAGCCGTCGCACAGGCGCAGCGCGGCCTCGTGCAGCCGCGCGCGCACCGGGGCGGGCACGGCGGGGGCGGGCGCGATCTCGACGAGCTTCTGCCGGCGGCGCTGCGCGGAGCAGTCCCGGTCCCCCAGCACGACGACGCCGGTGCCGTCGCCGAGGACCTGCACCTCGACGTGCCGGGCGGCCGGGAGAAGACGTTCGACCTGCACCGCACCGTCGCCGAACGCGGCGAGTGCCTCGGACGAGCAGCGGCGCACGGCGTCGTCGAGGTCGGCCGGGTCGGTGACCGGGCGCATCCCGCGCCCGCCGCCGCCGGAGCGGGCCTTGACCATGACGCCGCCGCCGGGGCCGAGGCGGGACAGCAGCGCGGCGCCGTCGGCGGGTTCGACGGCCTCCAGCACCGGT
>NZ_WWFY01000434.1:0-824 GCF_009864975.1 Pseudonocardia sp. SID8383 | reverse complement strand
GGGGGGACGGTCCTGCGGCACGCCACCCCGCGCGGCCCGGCGGCCGCCCGCAACGCCGGCCTCGCCGCCGCGACCACCCCGTTCGTGGTGTTCCTCGACTCCGACGTCGTCCCCGAACCCGGCTGGCTCCCCCCGCTGCTCGCCCACCTCGCCGACCCCGCGGTCGGTCTCGTCGCACCGCGGATCGTGGCGCCGGACCCGGAACGGGGCGGCGGGCTGCGCGGGGCGGTCGGGCGCTACGAGGCGGTGCGGTCGTCGCTGGACCTGGGGCCCGACCCGGCACTGATCGTGCCGCGGTCCCGTGTCGCCTACGTGCCGAGCGCGGCGATGCTCGTCCGGGTGTCGGCGGTCGGGCCGGTCGCGTTCGACCCGCGGATGCACGTCGCCGAGGACGTCGACCTCGTCCTGCGCCTGCACGCGGCCGGCTGGGAGATGCGCTTCGAACCCGTCGCGCGGGTCGCCCACGACCACCGCACCCACCCGGGGGAGTGGCTGCGGCGCAAGGCGTTCTACGGCACCGGGGCGGCGCCGCTGGCGCGCAGGCACCCCGGGGCGGTGCCGCCGGTGATCCTCTCCCCCTGGACGGCGGCGGTCTGTCTGCTCCTGCTCGCCCAGCGGCGGGGGGCGACGGCGCTCGCCGCCGTCGTCACCGGGGTCGCGACCGAACGGCTGTCCCGGAAGCTGCCCCGGCTCGACCATCCGCGGCGCGGGGCGGCCCTGCTCACCGCGCTCGGCCTGTCCGGGGCGCTGTGGCAGACGGCGTCGGCGCTGACCCGGCACTTCTGGCCGGTCGCCGCGCTCGCCTGCCTGGTGTCGCGCCGGGC
>NZ_WWFY01000433.1:0-852 GCF_009864975.1 Pseudonocardia sp. SID8383 | reverse complement strand
TGCCGGGCCCGGTCCGCCGCCCCCGCCGCCGCGCGACGGGTGCGGGTCAGCTCCGCGGCGCGGCGTTCCAGACGGGCGATCTCCTCGGCCAGCGCAGTCACCTCACCGGCCCGCGACACCCGCTCCCCCACGGCCTTCTCGGTCTCGGTGAACCGGGCGAACGCCGCGCGCACCTCGACCGACCGGTTACCCCGGTGGTCCTTGAACAGGGCGTCGGCCTCGGTGTCCAGCGCGGCGATCAGGGCGCGGGCGTCGCGGCCGCTGCGGGCGGTGAACACCAGCTCGGCGAGGTCCCCCTCCCCCGCGCACAGTGCCCGGCCGCCCTCGCGCAGCTCCTCGTGGCCGAGCCCGAACCCCTCCCGCCAGCGGCGCCGGGCGTCGGCACCGGACTCACCCCAGGGCGGGTCGGCGACGGCGCCGGTGTCGTCGTGCAGGCCGCGGGTGGTGCGGCGGAGCACGGTCTCAGCCCCCGCAGCGGCGACCCGGGCCGAGACGGCCAGCCGCGACGGGCCGACGGCGTAGGCGTGGCGCACCGGGCGGGGCATCCCCCACAGCAGGTCGGACAGGGCGTCGAGCAGGGTGGTCTTGCCGGCCTCGTTGGGGCCGGACACGATCGTCAGACCGTCGCCGAGGGTCAGCTCGCGGCCCTCGTAGGCGCCGTAGCGCTCCAGGACCAGGGTCCGCAGCCGCGCGGTCGTGCTCACGACCCGGCCATCCGGGCCAGCAGCTGCTGCTCGGCCTGGCGGGCCAGCGCGGCGAGGCGCTCGTCGTCGCGCAGGTCCAGCAGTCCCGCCTCGCGCAGCCGGCGGCCGACCTCGCGTTCCAGCGGGGCGGCGAGCTCGCGGATGCGGT
>NZ_WWFY01000432.1:0-1166 GCF_009864975.1 Pseudonocardia sp. SID8383 | reverse complement strand
GACGGACCACCCGGCGGCGACGTCCGCGCGCTCTACCCCGACGCCGCCGACCACCGCGGGCCGGCGGCCGCACTGGAGGCCGCACCGTGAGCACCACCGCACCGGACGTCCGCCGCGTCCCCGTCCCGCCGCGGCGCCGCGACCCGCGCACCCTCGCCCTGGCGGCGACGGTCGTCGTCGTGCTGCTCGTCGTGCACGTCGTCGCCTGGCGCGCCACCGAGATGTCGTTCGCGACGCTGCTCGGCGGCGCCGACGGGATGGCCGAGTTCCTCACCGAGGCGGTCCCGCCCGACCTGTCCTGGGCGGTGTTGGGGCCGAGCCTGCAGGGAGCCCTGGTCACCCTGTGGATCGGGCTGCTCGGCACCACCCTGTCGATCCCGTTCGCGCTGGCGCTCGCCCTGGCCGCCGCGCGCGGCACCGCCCCCGGGCCGGTCACCTACCAGGCCGCCCGTGGCGTGCTGTCGTTCCTGCGTGCCGTGCCCGACGTCGTGTTCGCACTGGTCTTCGTCACCGCGGTCGGGCTCGGCCCGTTCCCCGGGGTGCTCGCGTTGGTCCTGCACAACATCGGCGTGATGGGCAAGCTCTGGGCCGAGACCGTCGAGGACGCCGACCCCGGCCCGCCCACCGCGCTGCGCTCCGCGGGCGCCGGACGGCTGCAGGTCGCCGTGCACGCGCTGCTGCCGTCGGTCACCCCGCAGCTGGTGGGGCTGCTGCTCTACCGCTTCGACGTCAACGTCCGCTCGTCGCTGGTGCTGGGCCTGGTCGGCGCCGGCGGCATCGGGTTCCTCATCAACCAGTCCATCCAGCTGTTCCGGTTCGACGAGATGCTCACCCACATCCTCGTCGTGCTGGTGCTGATCGTCGCGGTCGACCAGCTGTCCGCGCAGGTCCGCCGCCGTCTCGGGAGTGACACGTGATCCGCCTCGCCGCACTGGACATCGCCGGGACCACCGTCGACGAGGGGGGAGCGGTCTACCGGGTCCTCGCCGACGTCGTCGCCCGCGCCGGACATCCGGCCGACGACGTCGCGATCCGCCGCTGGATGGGGGCCGACAAGCGCGAGGCCCTCGGCGCGCTCACCGGCGTCCGCGACGCCCGCGCCGTCGAGGGCCTGCACGACGCCTTCGTCGCCCGCCTCGCCGACGCCTACGCCGCGTCGCCGCCGC
>NZ_WWFY01000043.1:0-9381 GCF_009864975.1 Pseudonocardia sp. SID8383 | reverse complement strand
CAGCGCGTCCACGGTGGCGGCGCGCCCGGCGGGCGACACGTCGGCCGAAGCCGCCGTCCCGGCCCAGACCCGTACCCGCGGGGCGCCGAGCTCGGCCGCCGTCGCGACGACGGCGTCGAACTCGCCGGGGTCGGACGCACCGGCCTTGTGGTAGCTGCCGTAGGTGCCGATCCGCAGCCCTGCGCCCGCGCAGGCACCGCGGGCCGCCGACGCCGCCGCGTGGTCACCGGGACGGACGTGCCGGTCTCCGGCCCACTCGAGGACCTCGGACCCGGCGTCGACCGCCAGGCGCACGACGTCCGGAACGGACCTCTCACGGAAGGTGACTGACGCCAACCCCAGAAGCAGCATGGTCGGTAACCGTAGTCATTGTCGTTTGCGCGATCCAGCGACGTACGTCACTCGATGTCCGGTTCCGTCTACAGCAGGTCGAGTCCGGCCGCCACGACCGTGTCCGCGTCGAGCCCGTGGTGGGCGTAGACCGAGGCGAGGTCGCCGGACTGACCGAAGCGATGCACGCCCAGGTGCGTCGCGGGGACCCGGTTGACCCCGGCGAGGAACGCGAGGGTGTGCGGGTGCCCGTCGAGCAGGGTGACCAGCGGCGCGGCCCGGCGCGCGGGGAACGCCGACTCCAGGATCCACGGCTCGGCCTGCGGACGGGCGGGGCGTCCGGCACGGGCCTGCAGGGCGTCGAACAGCAGCCCCGGACTGGTCACCACGACGACGTCGACGTCGTGGCCGAGCTCGGCGAGCCGGTCCGCCGCGGCGAGCGCCTCGGTCGTCGGCGCACCGGCGACCGCGATGGTCAGCGCCGGTGTGCCCGCGGCGCGGCGGAGCGGGTAGGCCCCGGCGACCACCTGACGCCGGCGCCGCTCGCGCGCGGCCGGGTCGGCCGGGACCGCCGCGAGGGTCTGGTCCACCGGCCGGGTCGACAGGCGCAGGTAGGCGCTGGTGCCGTCCGGACGGCCGAGCCGGGCCAGCGAGGCGAGCAGCGTCCACTCGGTGTCGATGGCGAACGCCGGCTCGTAGGTGACGCAGCCGGGCTGCTCCAGCCCGACCGACGGCGTCGTCACCGACTGGTGGGCACCGCCCTCGGGGGCCAGCGACACCCCGGAGGGCGTGCCGACGAGGATCGACTGGCCACCCGCGTAGATGCCGAACGACCACGGCTCCAGCGCGCGCTCGACGAACGGGTCGTAGAGCACCCCGATCGGCAGCACCGGACGGCCCCAGCGCGACCAGGTCGCCCCCAGCTCCCCCAGCGCCCCGACGAGGTTCCCCTCGGCGATGCCCAGCTCCAGGTGCTGGCCGGTGGGCCGCTCGCGCCAGTGCAGGATCGTCTCGGGATCGTCGTCGAACCAGTCCTTGCGCTCCGCGGTCGACCAGACGCCGACCTTGTTCACCCAGCCGCCCAGGTTCGTCGACGACGACACGTCCGGACAGAGCGTGACCACCCGGCCGGCCGCCTCGGGAGCCTCGCGGGTGAGGTCGAGCAGCGCCCGGCCGAGCGCGGCCTGGGTGGTGGCCCGCCCGGTCGGGGTGCGTCCGATGTCGGCCGGCAGCGGCGGGACCGGCTGGTCGTCGACCGGGTCGCGGTGCAGCCGCTGCGCCGCGCCGGCCACCACCTCGCCCGCCGGGGACTCCGGGTCGAAGCGCCGCCAGGGGTCGTCGGGGTCGGCGCCGACGGCGTCGGCCAGCTCGCGGACCTGGTCGGCGCTCAGGATCGAGCCGTGGTTCTGCGGGTGGCCCGCGGTCGCGAGGCCGTGGCCCTTGACCGTGTAGGCGAGGATCACCGTGGGCCGGGTGTCGTCGATCGCGGAGAACGCGTCGCGCAGCGCGGCGGTGTCGTGCCCGCCGAGGTTGCGCACCGCGGCGAGCAGGGTGTCGTCGTCGAGGCCGGCGACGAGCTCCGCCAGGTCGGCGTGTCCGTCGGGGAGCCGGGTGCGGACCTCGTCGGCGTCGCAGCGCAGCAGCCGCTGGTACTCCGCGTTCTGCATGGTGTCGATCCGGGCGCGCAGCGCGTCGCCGCCGGGGCGGTCGAACAGCTCGTGCAGCAGCCTGCCGTACTTGACGGTGAGGACCTGCCAGCCGGCCGCGGAGAACATGCCCTCGATCCGCGGCGCGCCGATCGCGGGGACGACCCGGTCCAGGGACTGCCGGTTCAGGTCGACGATCCACACGACCTCGCCCAGCTCACCGACCATCGGGTCGAGGATGGCCTCCCAGACGGCGCCCTCGTCGAGCTCGGCGTCGCCGACCAGGGAGTACTGCCTGCCCTCTCCGGCACCCCCGAAGTGGGTGTCGACGTAGCGGCGGGCCAGCGCACCCCAGATCGGGGCGGTCGCGCCGATGCCCACCGAGCCGGTCGAGTAGTCGACCGGGTCGGGGTCCTTGGACCGCGACGGGTAGGACTGCAGCCCGCCGAAGGCGCGCAGCGTGCTCAGGTAGCGCTCGTCGAGCTCGCCGAGCAGGTAGTTGATCGCGTGCAGCACCGGCGAGGCGTGCGGCTTGACCGAGACCCGGTCCCCGGCCCGCAGGTGCTCGAACCACAACGAGGTCATGATCGTCGTCATCGACGCCGACGACGCCTGGTGCCCGCCCACCTTCAGCCCGCTGGGGTCACCGCGCCGGTTGGCCGCGTCGACGATCGCGGTGGACAGCCAGAGCACCCGCTTCTCGATCTCGACGAGCGTGTCCGTCGTCACCGTCTGCGTGCCCATCGCCCACCACTCCAGCCTCGTCGCCCATGCAGCCTGCCCAGTCAGCCCACCACCACATCGACGAGTGCACAACCACAGCCCGTACGACTGAGCAGAGTGCACGCGCCGGGCCGGGCGGGACGCGCGCCGGGACGGCATAATGCGCACCTGCGGACACGAGGAGGGGGCACCAGGTGACGGGAACGACCGGTGACGGGCGGGCCGCGCTCGACGGCCACGACGCCCGGCTGCTGCTGGCCCTGGCGCAGGACCCGCGCGCGACGGTGCTCGCCCTCGCCGAACGGGTCGGCCTGTCCCGCAACACCGTGCAGGCCCGGCTGGCCAAGCTGGACCGGCTCGGCGCACTGGACACCTTCGAGCGTCGGGTCGACCCGGCGGCGCTCGGCTACCCGCTGACCGCGTTCGTGACGGTGCGGGTGGTGCAGCGCGAGCTCGCCGCCGTCGCCGACGCACTGGACCGGGTACCGGAGGTGCTGGAGGTGCACGGCGTCTCCGGACCGGAGGACCTCCTGGTGCACCTGGTCGCCCGCGACGCCGACGACCTCTACCGGATCGCCGGGCACCTCCTCGCGATCGGCGGGGTGGAGCGCACGTCGACGTCGCTGGTCATGCGCTCGCTGGTCGGGTTCCGCACCGCCCCGCTGCTGCACCGCCTGACCGACGGCGGCGCAGGCGCACCCGCCGTTCACCCGGCACCGCTACCGTCACGCCGATGAGCGCCCCCGCCGCCCCCGGTTTCGACCCGGACTTCCTCGGCGTCGCGACGCCGATGCCGACGCTGCCCGGGACCGACACCGTGCTGCTCCCCTACACCCACTTCGCGACCCTGCACCGGCCCGACCGGCGCCTGGCCGCGGCCACCGCCGTCGCGATCGACGGGGCGACCCTGCGGCAGCTCGAACGTTCCGACGACTGGCGCCTCGACGACCGGCTGCCCGCCGGGCAGCAGGCCGGCGCCGAGCTCTACGCCGACAACGACCTCGACCGCGGCCACCTGGTCCGCCGCCAGGACCCGGTGTGGGGCGGGGCCGCCGAGGCTGCGACGGCGGAGTCCGACACGTTCCTCTACACCAACGCCGCCCCGCAGGCCGCCGCGTTCAACCAGGACAAGCAGACCTGGGGCGGGTTGGAGGACTACCTGCTCGACAACGCGGGCGACCACGATCGGCGGCTCGTGGTGTTCACCGGCCCGGTGCTGGCCGACGACGACCCGGAGTACCGCGGCGTGCGCATCCCGCGGCTGTTCTGGAAGATCGGCGCCTTCGTCGTCGGCGGCGCGCTGGGCACCACCGCCTACCTGCTGGACCAGACCCCTCAGCTCGGCGACCTCGCCGAGCCGCCGGCCGGGGACCCACCGCCGCTGGGCCCGTACCGCACCTTCCAGGTACCGGTGGCCCGGATCGGCGAGCTGACCGGGCTCGACCTGGGCCCGCTGACCGCGGCGGACCGGATGCCGGTACCCGAGCCGGTGCCCGCCGCACTGTCGGAGCGGGCCGTGCGGCTGCGCTCGTTCGCCGACATCAGCGGACTGTGAGCGCGCCGGGGATCTAGGGTCGCCCCGTGACCGAGCTGCTCCCCAGCACCCAGCGCACCCTGCTCGCCCGCGTCGCCCGCGCCCAGCGCGACGGCCGCGTCCCCTCCCTCGTCGCCGGGGTGGTCCGCGACGGCGCCCTCGTCTGGCACGCCGGGCGTGGAGCGCTCCCGGACGCGGCCGCCGAGGACGACGTCCAGTACCGGATCGGCTCCATCTCCAAGACCGTCTGCGCGGTCACCGTCCTGCGGCTGCGCGACGAGGGACTGCTCGACCTCGACGACCCGCTGGACCGGCACCTCCCCGGCACCCCGCTCGGCGACCGCACCCTGGGTCAGCTGCTGTCCCACCTGGCCGGGGCCGGCTCGGAGAGCCCCGGCCGGTGGTGGGAGCGCACCCCCGGCGGCACGCTGGAGGAGCTGGGCCTCGGCGACGCCGACCGGGTGCTGCCCGCCGCGCGCCGCTTCCACTACTCCAACCTCGGGTTCGGGCTGCTCGGCGAGGTCGTCGCCCGCCTCCGCGGCCGCGCCTGGACCGACGTCGCCCGCGACGAGGTGCTGCTCCCGCTGGGCATGACCCGTACCTCCACCCGCCCGCAGCAGCCCGCCGCGGCGGGACGGGCCGTGCACCCGTGGGCCGACCTCGTGCTGGCCGAGCCCGAACACGACGCCGGGGTGATGGCCGCCGCCGGGCAGCTGTGGTGCACCGCGGCGGACTTGGCCCGGCTCGGCGCCCTGCTGCTCGGCGACACCGGCGACGTGCTCTCCCCGGCGACGGTCGAGGAGATGACGCTGCCCGCGGGCGTCGACCCGACGTCGCCGGTCTGGGCCGGCTACGGCCTGGGCGTGCAGGTCCTGCGGTTCGAGCGGCCCGAGGGCGGCGGCACGACGACGCTGGTCGGGCACGGCGGATCCATGCCCGGCTTCCTCGCCGGGCTCTGGGTGGACCGCGAGGAGGGCGCCGGCGCCCTGGCGATGGGCAACACCACCTCCGGGATGGACAGCGGGCTGACCGCCGGGCTGCTGAACGACCTGCGGGTCGCCGAGCCCCGCATCGTCGCGCCGTGGGACCCGCAGCCCTGCCCGGTCGACCCCGAGCTGCTCGGACCGTGGTTCTGGGGTCCCTCCCCCTACGCGCTGCGCTCGGTCGGCGGCGGGCTGCTGCACCTCGGCGGCCTCGGGCGCCCCGGACGCGCGTCGCGGTTCCGGCCCGGCCCGGACGGCACCTGGATCGGCCTGGACGGCTACTTCGCCGGGGAGACCCTGCGGATCGCCCGCGACCACCTGTGGCTGGCCACGTTCGTGTTCACCCGCACCCCCTACGACCCGGCCGCACCGGTCCCCGGCGGCGTCTCCGACGAGGGCTGGACCACCTCCTGACATCACGGTTCGGCCTGCACAGCGACACGGGACGGTCCAGTACCTACACTTTCGGCACACAAACGACTTGTGCACAATTTCTGCACGAACGAGAGCGGAGGGGGGATGCGCCCGACATGCGGGCGTGACCACGTATGACACAGGCCCAATCACCACCGGACGGCCGTCCGGACACGACCGGGGACGACCGGCCCCGCACCGACTGGATCGTGTTCGGCGTCGGCGCCGCGCTCGCGCTGCTGTTCGTGCTGTGGGGGCTGCTCAGCGCCGACACCCTCGGCGCCACCGCCGAGGCGATGCTCGGCGGGCTGATGCGCGGCGGCGGCTGGGGCTTCATCCTCGCCGCGACCGCCTTCGTGGCCTTCGCGCTGTTCCTGGCCTTCAGCCGGTTCGGGCGCATCAAGCTCGGCGCCGACGACGAGGAGCCCGAGTTCCGCACGGTCTCCTGGATCGCGATGATGTTCTCCGCCGGCATGGGCATCGGGCTGATGTTCTTCGGCGTGAACGAGCCGCTGACCTTCTTCCAGTCGCCGCCGCCCGGCGCGGCCGAGCCCGGCACCATCGACGCGCTGCAGACCTCGATGGCGACCTCACTGTTCCACTGGACGCTGCACCCGTGGGCGATCTACGCCGTCGTCGGCCTCGCCATCGCCTACTCCACCTTCCGCAAGGGCCGCCGTCAGCTCATCAGCCAGGCCTTCGTCCCGCTGATCGGCCGCAAGGCCGCCGAGGGCTCCATCGGCCGGGGCATCGACATCCTCGCGATCTTCGCGACGCTGTTCGGCTCCGCGGCCTCGCTGGGCCTGGGCGCGTTCCAGATCGGCGGCGGCATGCAGACCGTCGGCTGGGTCGACGGCCAGGTGAGCCCCTGGGTACTCGCCGCGATCATCATCGTGCTGACCGCCGCGTTCATCCTCTCCGCCGTCTCCGGCGTCGAGAAGGGCATCCAGTGGCTGTCCAACACCAACATGGTGCTGGCGGCGGTGCTGGCGTTCTTCGTGTTCGTCGTCGGACCGACGGTGATCATCCTCGACCTGATCCCGACGTCGATCGGCGCGTACTTCTCCCAGTTCTTCGAGATGGTCGGGCGCACCGAGGCCGTCGGCGGCGCCCCGATGCTCGAGTGGCTGTCCGGCTGGACCGTCTTCTACTGGGCGTGGTGGATCTCGTGGACGCCGTTCGTCGGCATGTTCCTGGCGCGGATCTCGCGCGGGCGCACCATCCGTGAGTTCGTCGGCGGCGTCATCCTCGCGCCGAGCCTGGTCTCGCTGGTCTGGTTCTGCATCTTCGGCGGCACCGCCATCACCCAGGCCCAGCAGGGCACGCAGTTCTCCGACGACTCCAACGTCCAGCTCTTCCAGATGCTCGGCGCCTACCCGTGGGCGACCTTCACCGGCCTGCTGGTCATGCTCCTGGTCGCGATCTTCTTCGTGTCCGGCGCGGACGCCGCGTCGATCGTCATGGGCACACTGTCCCAGCGCGGCACCATCGAGCCCAGCAAGTGGGTCGTGGTCTTCTGGGGCTCGGTCATGGGTGCGGTCGCCGTGCTGATGCTCGTCACCGGCGGGGAGAACGCCCTGGACGGCATCCAGAACCTGACCATCCTGGTCGCGGCGCCGTTCGTCGTGATCATGGTGCTGCTGTGCTTCGCACTGTTCAAGGACCTGCGTCGCGACAAGGTCGTGCTGCGGGACGAGAAGGGCGCGCAGGTGCTGGAGCAGGCGGTCGACTGGGCCACCGACAACCACGGCGAGAACTTCTACGTCAAGGTCGGTGCGTTCGACACGACCGACGGGAACGCACCCGCCGACGGCAACGACAGCTCCGGCAACGGTCCCGTCGCGGCCGGGGCCGACGAGCCGGAGGGGCGGA
Source organism: Pseudonocardia sp. SID8383 (assembly GCF_009864975.1). Taxonomy (NCBI): domain Bacteria; kingdom Bacillati; phylum Actinomycetota; class Actinomycetes; order Pseudonocardiales; family Pseudonocardiaceae; genus Pseudonocardia; species Pseudonocardia sp. SID8383. The sequence goes on along the minus strand of NZ_WWFY01000043.1, from coordinate 1,879 downwards.
CCGGCGACGAGTCGACCCGGGCGACCGCCGAACGGCGCGACAGCCCGGTCGGCGGCGACTGACCGCCTCTCGTCGCACACGACGGCGGCCGGACACCCTCCCCGGGGTGTCCGGCCGCCGTCGTCCGTGGCAGGGTCGAGGGCTCACGGTCGCGGGGACGGCCGGACGATCGGACGACCCGTGAGCGACCGCCCACCGACGGTGAGCGGTCGGGAGTGACCCGGGCCGACCGCGCTCGTTGGACCTCCTGCGACCACCCGGTGCACGGCCCCCGCGTGCACCGACGATCATCGGAAAGTGCTGCGCCGCAGCCGGAGCGGATGGGAGGGACCTGACACAGTGGGCCGGATGCGTCTCGTCTTCACCCCGGGGGACGACCAGGGGTACGCCGAGGCCCGCAGCCGCCTGCTGGAGCAGTTCTCCCTCTGGGCCCGCCGCCGTCGCGTCGAGGTGGACACCGCGCTCGTCGCCGCCGTGCTGGACTACAAGTACGCGCGCGACCGCAGGCTGGGCCGCTGGACGCGCTCGCACATCGCCGACGCGCTGGGCATGTGGTTCCCGCGCAAGGTGACCGTGCTCGAGCCCGACGACGTCGCCCCCGCCTTCCATGCACTCATCGACTTCGTCGACGAGCACGACTGGTTCGACCCGCAGTCGCACCCGGCGGACGCGCTGCACCGTCAGGTCCTCGACTCCACACCCGCCCTGCACGACGGTCTCGCCGACGAGCGCAACTACGACCTCGGCAAGTTCTGGGGCGTGCAGCTGCACCGCCACGGCGTCGACCCCGCGGACCCGGCCGCGGTGCAGCGGTTCCTCGACCGCGCCGGCGCCGGGCAGACCGACGTCGACCGGCACGCGCTCGCCGAGATCATGCGGCGCGAGGCGCAGCGTCCCACCCGCGCCGAGTGGAACCCCGAGCTGCCGCCGGTACCGATGCCCGGCGCCGCGGCGCTCGTCGACGCCGCGGAGCGCTCCGAGGCCCTCGAGCTGCTCCGCAAGCTGACCCTGTGGGTGCGGGCGGGGCGCCGGCTCACCTCCGACGGCCGCCTCGACCGCACCGACGCGCTCGACCTCGCCGCGCACCTGCAGCTCGACCACATCTACCGCGAGACCGCCCGTACCAGCGACGACCTGCCCGAGGTGTCGCTGCTGCTGCGCTGGGCCCGCTCGGCGCGCCTGGTCCGCGTGGTGCGTGGGCGGCTGCTGCCGGTCAAGAGCGCGGGCCCGCTGCTGAACCGGCCGATCGAGCTGTGGCGCCGGGTGTTCGAGTCGGTCGGACGTCTCGGCGACAGCCTGGGCGGGACCGACGTGTTCGGCGCACCGTCGCTGTTCGGGATGTCGATGTCCCAGGCGTTCCCGATGCTGTGGGTCGGCCTCTACGCCACCGGCGGCGGGCAGGTCCCGCTCGAGCACTTCCACCGCCAGGTCCGCGACGCCGTCAACGACGAGGCCGGCTGCGTGGTCGACGACCTCGCAGGCGACGTCGAACAGCGGCTGTGGCGCCGCGACGTCACGGCCCTGCTGGACGCCTGCGAGCTGCTCGGGGCGATCGAGCTGACCGAGACCCTCGATGCCGACGAGCTGGACGAGCTGTCCCGGGTCGCGCACCGCGACGACCCGGACCCCACGGTCGTCGCGCTGACCCCGATGGGGCTGTGGGCGGTGCACGAGTACCTGACCGAGCAGGGCATGCACCTGCCCGCGCCGGGGGAGCTGGCCGACGAGGACGTCGAGTACGTGTGCGTGCGGATGAGCGGGGTGCGGGCCGACGTCGCCGAGGCCGAGCTCGCCGCGTGGGCGCTCGCCCGCCACCCCGGGGACGCCGTGCGCGAGCTGGACCGCTTCCTGCGCCGCTGCGAGGTCCCGGCGCACCGGG
>NZ_WWFY01000431.1:0-1194 GCF_009864975.1 Pseudonocardia sp. SID8383 | reverse complement strand
CATCGGCCCGGGGTGGACCTTCTCCAGCAGCGCGCCCTCGTCGGGGCTGCCGGAGCCGACCAGGCCGGGGGCGCCCAGCTCGCGCAGCCGCCCGAGGACCGGGTCGAACAGCGCCCGCCCGGCCCCGCCGGTGCGTCGCGCGAGGACGACGTGCAGCCCGACGTCGCGGGCCTGCGGCAGGTACTCGGCGAGCGCGAGCAGCGGGTGCGTTCCGGCCGACCCCGCCGCGGGGACGACCAGGTCGTAGTCGTCGACGAGCAGCCACACGTCCGGCCCGCTCCACCAGGACCGTTCCCGCAGCTGGGCCGGGGTGACGTCCGGGCCGGGCAGCCGCCGTCCGAGCGAGCCCGCGATCTCCGCGCAGGCGTCGGTGGTGGCCTGCGCGGTCGAGGTGTGGGCGAGCAGGTGGCTCTGCGGGACCCCGCCGAGCAGCGTCCGCCGGTGATCGACGACGACGATCCGCGCCTGCTCGGACGTCCAGCGCGCGGCGATGCCGTGGGCGAGGGTCCGCAGCAGGGTCGTCTTGCCGCCGCCGGAGTCGGCGAAGCAGAGCAGGTGCGGCTCGTCCGGGTCGAGCTCGACGGTGGCGAGCCGGTCCTCGTCGACCCCGAGCGCGGGCCCACGGCCCGGACCGGGCGGGAGCTCGGCGACCTCGATCCGGGTGGGCAGCAACCGCACCGGGCCGACCGACGGGCCGTCCCAGGCGTCGTCGATCTCCCGGGCCGGGTCGGTGCCGGGGACCAGGCAGGGCGCGGCGAGGACGGTGGCCTCGCCGTCGGCGGACAGGCCGTGCCCCGGCAGCGCGGGCACCGCGGCGGCGCGACGCCGGTCCACCTCGGAGTCCGACGGGTCGCCCAGCCGCAGCTCGATCCGGCTGCCGAGCTGGTCCTTGAGCGCGGGGCGGATCTCGGCCCAGCGGGCGGCGGACAGCGCGAGGTGCACGCCGTAGGCGAGCCCGCGGGCGGCGAGGGCGGTCAGCTTCTCGTCCAGGTCCTCGAACCCGGCGCGCAGCGCCGCGTAGCCGTCGACGACGAGCAGCAGGTCGGTGGCGGTCACCCCGGCGAACCCGCCCGCGGCGCGCCGGGCCCGGAACTCCTCGATCCCGGCGACGCCGTGCGCGGCGAACAGCTGCTCGCGCTCGTCGACGGCGGCGACGGTCTCGGCCACCACCCGTCGCACCAGGTCGCCGGCGCG
>NZ_WWFY01000430.1:0-1212 GCF_009864975.1 Pseudonocardia sp. SID8383 | reverse complement strand
TGGCGGCCACCCGGTCCGGGCGCGGGGTCGTGTTCGCCCTCCCGCACGCCGGCAACTGGGACCTCGCCGGGCTCTACCTGCTGCGCGAGCTCGACCGGCTCGGGCTCGAACCGGCGCTGACCACCGTCGTGCAGCGGCTGCGTCCCGAGCCGCTGTTCCGCCGGTTCCTCGCCTACCGGCGCGCGCTCGGGTTCGAGGTCGTGACCGCCGACGACCCTCGCGCCGCGCACCGAGCGCTGACCGGGCGGCTGCGCCGCGGCGGGGTCGTCTGCCTGGTCGCCGACCGCGACCTGACCGGCACCGGGACCGGCGTGACGTTCCTCGGAGGGCCCGCCCGGCTGCCGTCCGGCCCGGCGCGGCTCGCCCGGCTCACCGGCGCCGCGCTGCACCCGGCCTACCCCTACTTCACCGACGACGCCTGGGGCGTCGAGGTCGGCGTGCCGGTCCCGCCCGGTCCCGGCGCCGTCCAGCACCTCGCCGACGCGTTCGGCGACATGATCGCCCGCCGTCCGTGGGACTGGCACATGCTCCAGCCGGTCGGCACGGGATGAGGATCGGGATCGTCTGCCCGTACTCCCTCGACGTCGCCGGGGGAGTGCAGCGTCACGTCCTGGACCTGGCAGCCGCGCTGCGCACGCTCGGGCACACGGTCGAGGTCCTGGCCCCGACGACCGGCACCGCGCCCGAGTTCGTCACCCCGGCCGGGCGGGCCGTCGGCGTCCCCTACAACGGCTCCGTCGCCCGCGTCGCGTTCGGCCCGCTGACCCGCCACCGCACCCGGCGCTGGCTCGCCGCGCACAACTTCGACGTGCTGCACGTCCACGAGCCCACGACCCCGTCGGTGTCGGCGCTCGCGCTGCTCGACGCCCGCGGACCGGTCGTCGCGACCTTCCACACCTCCACCGAGCGGTCCCGGGCCCTCGCCGCGTTCGGACCCGTGGCGCGCCCCCTGCTGGAGCGGGTCACGGCGCGGATCGCGGTGTCGGCGACCGCCCGCCGGGTCCAGGTCGAGCACCTGGGCGGGGACGCCACCGAGATCCCCAACGGTGTCGACCTCGCCCGGTTCGCCCACGGGCCGGCACTGGACCTGCCGCCCGCCGTGCGGGTCGGCTACGTCGGCCGCTTCGATGAGCCGCGCAAGGGCATGCCGGTGCTGCTGGCCGCGCTGCGCCGGGTCGTCGCCGACCGCCCGGACGTGCGGTTGCTCGTCGT
>NZ_WWFY01000429.1:0-1270 GCF_009864975.1 Pseudonocardia sp. SID8383 | reverse complement strand
CACCGAGCTGTACGGCGCCGCGACCACCGAGGAGCAGCGCTTCCTGCACCGTCTGCTCACCGGCGAGCTGCGCCAGGGCGCACTGGAGGGGCTGATGGTGGACGCCGTCGCCGCCGCCTCCGGGGTGGCCGCGCCCGCGGTGCGCCGCGCGTTCATGCTGTCCGGCCGGCTGCCTGAGACCGCGGCCACCGCGCTGACCGGCGGACAGGACGCGCTCGCCGCGGTCGGGCTGGAGGTGGGCAGGCCGGTCCGGCCGATGCTCGCCGCCCCCGGCGACTCGCTCGACGCCGCGCTGGCCGCGCTCGGCACCGACGTCACCGTCGAACACAAGCTCGACGGCGCCCGCATCCAGGTGCACCGCCGCGGCGACGAGGTGCGGGTGTGGACACGCACCCTGCGCGAGATCACCGACGGCGTGCCCGAGCTGGTCGAGCTGGTGCGCGGACTGCCCTGCGACACCGCGGTGCTCGACGGCGAGACCCTCGCCCTCGACGACGACGGTCGCCCCCGCCCGTTCCAGGACACGATGAGCCGGTTCGGGACCGAGGAGTCCGGCGGCGAGGTGATGCTGTCGCCGTTCTTCTTCGACCTGCTCCACCTCGACGGCCGCGACCTCGTCGACGATCCCACCGAGACCCGGCTCGACGCGCTCGCCGGGCTGCTCGCCGCGGACACTCACGCCGCGCTGCGGATGCCGGGGGCCCGGCGGCCGTCGCCGGAGCAGGCCGCCGAGGTGCTGGAGGAGGCGCTGTCGGCGGGGCACGAGGGCGTCGTGGTGAAGGACCTGGCCGCGCCGTATGCGGCCGGGCGGCGCGGCAGGGCCTGGCAGAAGGTGAAGCCGGTGCACACCCTGGACCTGGTGGTGCTGGGCGCCGAGTGGGGCTACGGGCGGCGGACCGGGTCGCTGTCGAACATCCACCTCGGCGCCCGCGACCCGGACGGCGGGGAGCCGGTGATGGTCGGCAAGACGTTCAAGGGGATGACCGACGAGCTGCTGGCCTGGCAGACCGCGACCTTCCCGGAGTACGAGACGGCGCGCGAGCCGGGCGTGGTGCACCTGCGGCCCGAGCTCGTCGTCGAGATCGCGCTCGACGGCGCGCAACGCAGCACCCGCTACCCGGGCGGGGTCGCGCTGCGCTTCGCCCGGGTGCTGCGCTACCGCCCGGACAAGACCCCGGCCGAGGCCGACTCGCTCGACGCGGTGCGGGCGCTGCTGTCGGGCTGAGCGGCCGCGGCGCCGTCGCGGGCCACCGGGACCGAGCCCGCCGGG
>NZ_WWFY01000428.1:0-1583 GCF_009864975.1 Pseudonocardia sp. SID8383 | reverse complement strand
GTCGTCGCGGGGGGCGGCGCCCGCCCGTACCGCGGCGGCCGGCCCGACCACCGTGCTCGGCGCCGTCCCGCTGGTGCTCAGCGGCGCCCTGATCGTGCTGCTCGGCGCGCTCGCTGGGTTCGCCGGGGTCCGCGCGCTGGCCGGGCAGGAACCGCTGTCGACGGTCACCGTCGCCACCGACCGGTCGCTGCGCACCACCTACCCGGACCCGCTCGGCTTCACCGTGCCGGTGCCCGACGGCTGGACGCAGTTCCGCTCGCCCGCCCCCGACGGCTCGGTCGTCGTCCGCTTCGTCAGCCCGGACGGCCGTCAGGAGCTCTCGGTCCGGGCGGCGACCTCGGTCCGGGCCGTCACCGACGCCCTCACCCCCGAGGCGCTGGGCGTCGACCCGGTCGAGGCCGGGCCGGTCGAGCAGCTGCCCGACGGCTCCAGCCAGGTCGCGCTCACCACCGGCAGCGGCAGCGCGCAGCGCAGCACGCTGATGCGCATCATTCCCGGCCGCGACCAGCTCGACGGGGTCTGGGTACTGCAGCTGACCTCCCCCGCCGGCCGCGCCGAGGACGCCGTCGCGGGCCTGTTCGACGCCATCGGCTCGGGCTTCCGCGCCACCCCGGGCTGAGCCGGCCACGGCGCCGGCGGCCCCTAGGCTGGCGCGCATGGCCGACACCGCCGACCCCACCGCTCGCGCCCACGCCGCCGCCGCCGAGCTCGCCCGCCGCACCGGCACCGACACCCACGACGTGGCGGTGGTCCTGGGCTCCGGCTGGCGTCCGGCCGCCGACGTCCTCGGCACCCCGGACACCGAGGTCCCGATGGCCGAGTTGCCCGGGTTCGTCGCGCCGTCCGCGGTCGGCCACGGCGGCACCGCCCGCTCGCTGCGCATCGGCGACACCCGGGTGCTGGTCCTGCTCGGGCGCACCCACCTCTACGAGGGCCACGGGATGGACCCGGTCGTGCACGGCGTCCGCACCGCCGCGGCGGCCGGTGTCCGCACGGTCGTGCTGACCAACGCGGCGGGCGGCATCACCGAGGGCCTGTCGGTCGGGCAGCCGGTGCTGATCTCCGACCACCTCAACCTGCTGGCGCGCTCGCCGCTGCACGGCGCGCATTTCGTCGACCTCACCGACGCCTACTCCCCCCGGCTGCGCGCCGCCGCCCGCGAGCTGGACCCGTCGCTGGTCGACGGCGTCTACGCCGGGCTGCCCGGTCCGCACTTCGAGACCCCGGCCGAGATCCGGATGCTGCGCACGCTGGGCGCGGACCTGGTCGGGATGTCCACCGTCGCCGAGACGATCGCCGCCCGCGCCGCCGGACTGGAGGTCGCCGGCATCTCGCTGGTCACCAACCTGGCCGCGGGTCTGTCCGGGCAGCCGCTGAACCACCAGGAGGTCCTCGACGCCGGCGCCGCGGCGGCGACCCGGATGGGCTCGCTGCTGCGCGACCTCGTCGGCCGCATCTGATGGTGCTGCCGGGGCCGCTGCGCGACGCGGCGCTGCGCTGGATCGCCGACGACCCCGACCCGGGCACCCGGGCCGAGCTGCAGCGCGTGCTGGCCACCGCGATGGCCGGCGGCGACGGTGCCG
>NZ_WWFY01000427.1:0-2253 GCF_009864975.1 Pseudonocardia sp. SID8383 | reverse complement strand
CCACGGCCGGAACGCGATCGGGTCGCCGGCGGGCACCCGGCGCCGCGGCGCGTGGGCGTGCTGCGGCAGGAACGTCGGCGTCGCGACGGTGGCAGTGGTCGCGAGCTCGCCGGAGGCGCCCGGCTCGTGCACGTCGGGCTGCCGCCGTGCGACGGCGTCGGTGCAGGGAATCGGTGGCACACCACCGGTTACCCCGTGATCAGGTCGCCCATCCCCCGGCACCGGCACGAGCTACCCGTCACGACGTCGCCGGCCGCCGACGACGGCGCGAGGGTGAGGGCGAGCTCGGCGCCGTGCTCGCGCGTCGAGGCCATCATCTCCGCCGAGCGACGCCCCGTGCCGACCATGCCGCGCAGGCCCCACGGCGAGCGGGCCGGGCGGCCGGCCCGCATGTCAGTGGATGTGGCAGACGTCCGGCGCACAGGCCGGTGTGGTGTCGGTGCCGTCGAGCGGGGCGGGTCCCGGCCCGGTGACGGCGAGGATCACGAAGGCGGCCAGCCAGATCAGCCCGCCGGCCAGCCCGGCCACCGACAGTCCCGCGGCGGCGATCGCGGTGCGGGACCGACCCGGGCAGGAGCGGACCGCGCCCAGGGTGCCGAGCACCAGACCGCCGATGGCCAGGACCACCCCGGCGGAGGCGAGGGCGAGACCGGCGACGGTCGGTGACGACACCGCGGACAGCGCGGTGGCGACGGCGACGAACACCGAGCCCAGCGCTCCCAGGACGAGCGCGGACGACCCGAGGCCACCCCGTGGGATGGTCGGGTGTCGGGTGTCGGACCGGTCTCGGAGCACGGCCCCAGAATCGGGGCCGGGCGGCCCCACCGCTGTCAGGGACACGACAGATCCTCAGTTCTGGGTACGCGGCGGCGGTCCCGCAACCGCCCTACGGTGACCGCATGACCTCCACCGCCGAGAAGGCCACGAAGCTCCAGGAGCTGCACGCCGCGTCCGAGCTGCTGCTCGTCGTCAACGTCTGGGACGCGATCACCGCGAAGGTCGTCGCCGAGACGCCGGGCACGAAGGCCCTCGCCACCGCCAGCCACGGCATCGCCGCCTCCCGCGGCTACGAGGACGGCGAGAACATCCCGCGCGACCTGATGATCGCCGAGGTCGGGTTGATCGCGAAGGTCGCGGGCGACCTGCCGGTCACCGCGGACCTGGAGGCCGGCTACGGCGACCCCGGCGGCACCGTGGCCCGCGCGATCGACGTCGGCATCGTCGGGGCGAACCTGGAGGACCAGGTCAAGCCGCTCGCCGACGCCGTGAAGGCGGTCGAGGCGGCCGTCGCCGCGGCCGAGTCCGCGGGCGTGGACTTCGTGCTGAACGCCCGCACCGACGCGTTCCTCAAGGCGGGCGACAAGGACCCCGAGGCCGTGCTGGCCGACGCGATCGAGCGCGGGAAGGCCTACCTCGACGCCGGCGCGTCGAACTTCTTCGTGCCGGGCAAGCTCGACGAGACCCAGGTCGGACGCCTGGTCGAGGTGCTCGGCGAGCGCCGGGTCAACCTGATCGGCATCCCCGGGTCGATCCCGCTGAAGCGCGCGCAGGAGCTGGGCGTCGCCCGCGTCTCCTACGGCCCGTGGAGCCAGAACGTCGCGCTGACCGCGCTGGAGGACCTCGCCACCGACGTCTACGCCGGTGGTGGCCTGCCCGAGGGCACCCGCAAGCTGAACTGAGCGGCGACCGGGCCGGCCCTCGGTCTCCCATGTCCGGCGCGCCCGCGTTGGACGGCGTCGTCGTCACTTCCCGGCCGGGTCCCGCCGCGGCCGGGACGAACTGCCCGTCGACGCGCATCGCCACCTGGTCGGCGGTGCGTGCGTCGGGGGCTCCGAGCTGCCCTCCGACGCCACCGGGTCGATCCGCGAGCAGCCTGTACGTGTTCGGCGGGCTGCTCGTCGCGGGTGGGCTGCTGGTGCCCGCGGTGCGCCCGGAGCAGGTGGACGGGCAGCGCTGACCGGCGCGGGTCCGTCCCCGCCGCGCTGTGCTCCCTCCGGCGCGCGGTGATCCACCCGGCGCGCGCGTCCGGACACGAGCGTGGAGCGGATCACCGCGCGACGAGTGGATCAGCTCACGGAGGTCGCTGTATCGCCGGGGGGCAGAGCGCGTGGGGGTCAGCGCTCGTCGGCGGGCGGGACCTCGTCGGGGTCGGCGAAGGCCTTCCCCAGCTCCCGGGACAGGGCGAGCGCGCGGTGCGCCCAGGCCGGGGTCGCCCCGGCGAGCCCGCAGGCGGGCGTCGGGACGGCGAGCCGG
>NZ_WWFY01000426.1:0-7427 GCF_009864975.1 Pseudonocardia sp. SID8383 | reverse complement strand
GGCACGGACGGGACCACGCGGACGCCCGGGACCCGCCCGGGTCGGCGCCGGCTCGCCCCGGTGCCCGAGGGCCGGGTGCACCCTCCTGCGAAGTTCGCTTACCGGGTAAGCGGACTCGTCAGGATCATCCCCGGAGCTCAGGTCCGCGGAACGTTCACCGGGCGAACGAGTTCGTCGGGGCCGGTACCGGAGACCCGGCCGGTGCGGCGCCGACTCACCCGAGCGCCCGAGCGCCGGGGTCCACACCCTCCTGCGGTCTCGCTTACCGGGTGAGCGAACTCGTCGGGATCACGTCCTTCGAGATCGGGGCGGGACGGCGTGGCGGGGGCACCCCGGTGACCACGGGCCGTCGGCACCTCGCCGCAGCGCGGCAGCCCCGGTGGGTGGACCCGCGGTGTGCGGACCGTGCCGCGGCGGGTCAGCGCCGCCGGCGCCCCAGGGCCCGCAGGCCGAGTGCCCCACCGATCAGACCCGCGGTGACCAGGCCCGCCGACGCGAGCGCGCCCGGCCCGTCCCGGACGACGTACTGCGGCCGGATGATCGCGGGGGCGGGCAGGTCGCGGTAGCCCAGGTCGTTCTCCTCGGCGCTGGCGGCCCAGGCCGTCACGAACAGCAGGAACCGCGAGGTGAAGAAGATGAAGACCAGCAGACCGAGGATCGAGCCGAAAGCCGCACCGGCCGCGGAGTTCGTGACCGAGCCGAGGTAGATCACCATCACCCGCTGCAGGATCGCGAACCCGATCGCGCCGATCAGCGCGGCCCTGGCCGCGCTGCGCAGGGACACGGGCTCGCGCGGCAGCCGGGCGATCACCCACAGGAACACCAGCCAGTTCCCGGCGAGCACGAGCAGGAACGAGGCGATGCTCAGCAGCACGCGTGCCCACGTCGCCTCGCCGAGGCCGACCAGGTCGAGCAGGAACCTCCCCGCCGCGCCACCGATCGAGGAGATCGCGAACGACAGCACCAGGGCCAGCCCGAGCCCGACCAGGGCGAGCAGGTCGAACGCCAGTCGCTTGATCATCGGTGGGGCATCGTCCCGCTGGCCCCACTGCTCGGTCAGCGCCTCACGCAGGTTGCTCATCCAGCCGATGCCCGAGTAGAGCGCGCCGACCAGACCGATCAGACCGATCGCCCCGGCCCGGTCGATCGCGGTCTGCACGATCCCGCCGAGCAGCTCGCCGATCTGGCCCGGCGCGGCCGACTCGATCGCCTGGCGCAGGGAGTCGAGAAGCTCCGGGTTGCCGCGCAGCACGAACCCGGCCGCCGCGAACCCGACCATCAGCAGCGGTACCAGCGCCAGGATGGAGAAGTAGGTGATCGCCGCGGCGTAGTGGTCGCCGTGGTTCTCGGTGTAGCGCTCCCCCGCCCGGACCAGGTGGTCGAGCCACGGATGCTTCTCCCGCTGGCGGTCGAGGAAGGTCTCGGTCTCCTCCTCGTCGGTCTCCAGCCGGTGCGCGATCGTGGCGGCGCGGTTCTCGGCCATCATTCCCCCGGTTCGGTGGTTCGCTCCCCGCCCCGGCGAGCGTCGCTCAGACGGGCGGGAGGAACCCGATCCTCTCGTGAACCGCGGCCAGTGTCGCGCCGGAGACCTCACGCGCACGGGTGGCACCGCGCGCGAGCACCCGGTCGAGCTCGGCCGGATCGGCCAGGTAGCCGTTCACCTTCTCCGCGAACGGCTCCGCGAACGCGGCGACGATCTCGCCCAGGTCCTTCTTCAGGTCGCCGTAGCCGCGGCCGACGTACTCGGCCTCGACCTCGGCGACCTTCCGGTCGGTCATCGCCGCGTTGATGGTGAGCAGGTTCGCGATGCCCGGCTTGTTCTCCGGGTCGAAGCGGATCTCGCGCTCGTTGTCGGTCACCGCGGAGCGGATCTTCTTGGCCGAGGTCCGCGGCGGGTCGAGGAGCTCCACGATCCCGCTGGGCGACGACGCCGACTTGCTCATCTTCGCCGTCGGGTCCTGCAGGTCGTAGATCTTCGCCGTGGCCTGCGGGATGTGCGGCTCGGGCACCCGGAACGTCTCGCCGAAGCGGTGGTTGAACCGCTGCGCGAGATTGCGGGTCAGCTCCAGGTGCTGGCGCTGGTCCTCGCCGACCGGGACGCGGTCGGCCTGGTAGAGCAGGATGTCCGCGGCCTGCAGGATCGGGTACGTGAACAGCCCGACGGTCGCCCGGTCGGTGCCCTGCTTGGCGGACTTGTCCTTGAACTGGGTCATCCGGCCGGCCTCGCCGAAGCCGGTGATGCACTCCAGGATCCAGGACAGCCGCGCGTGCTCCGGGACGTGCGACTGCACGAACAGCGTGCAGCGGTCCGGGTCGAGCCCCAGCCCGAGCAGCTGGGCGGCCGCGACCCGGGTACGCCGGGCCAGCTCGGCCGGGTCGTGCTCCACCGTGATCGCGTGCAGGTCCACGACGCAGTAGAACGCCTCGTGGTCGTCCTGCAGGGCCACCCACTGACGCAGCGCACCCAGGTAGTTGCCGAGGTGGAACGAGTCGGCCGTGGGCTGGATCCCGGACAGGACGCGGGGACGGTGGGCGTCGTTCATGCCCGCCATCGTTCCCTACCGTCCGTCATCTCGGGCGCACCGGGGACACCGAGTCACGGGCGAACGCCCGCCCGCACTGCTCGCAGTCCAGCCGCACGCAGAGCGGCTGCCCGCAGGCCCGGTGGCGGATCGTGAGGTCGATCGGGGCGCCGTCCCCGCCGCACCAGCGGTGCGACCACTCGACCAGGCAGGCGTGGATCGGGAAGCTGGCCCGCCCCTTGTCGGTGAGGCGGTACTCGCCGTCGCCGCTGCGGCTGAGCACCCCGAGCGCGACGAAGCGGCGCAGCCGGTCCGACAGCACCTCCGGGGAGATCGCCAGCTCGAGGGCGAAGCAGTTGAACGCCCGGATCCCGGTGAGCGCGGCGCCGAGGACGGCGGCACCCCACCGGTCGCCGATGATCTCCATCGCACCGGGCAGGAACGAGAGCGGGTCGACGGGCAGCGCGCCGCGGGTGCGCCGCGGGTGCCTGCGGGCCAGCCGGTCCAGCCCCGGCGCCCACGGCTCGCGCTCGACCTCGGTGTCCCGCGGCCCGACCGCGCCGCCGCAGGCCGCGCAGCACACCCGCACCCGGGTGGGGCGGCCGCAGTCGCGGTGCACGATCTCGGGGAGCGGGACCTCCCGCGGGACCCAGGTCTTCTCCCAGTCCCAGGTGCAGATCAGCAGCTTCCAGATGTCGCCGCCGCGCTCGGTGAGGGCGTAGCCGCGGCGCTCGCGGCCACCGTCGGCGTAGCTGCGGGGCTCGAGCAGACCCGCGTCGACGAGACCGCGCAGCCGCGCCGACAGCGTCGCGTCGGAGATGTTGAGGGTCTCCCGCCACCCCGCGTACCGGCTGACGCCGAGGAACGCGCGCTGCAGGATCAACAGCGTCCAGGTGTCGGCGAGCAGGCCGAGACCGCGCCCCACGGCGCCCAGCTCCTGCGGCCGCACCCGCTCGCCTCCCTTGACCCCGGACTGCTCAAGATCGTACCGTTGGCCTCACTCTGCCGATCGAAGCCGCGCCTCCGGGCACGGCCGGCGGCGGGGTGGGCCGGATCGGGGGGTCGGTCCACCGGCCGGGGCGGACGTCCTGCGACAGCGCGGTGAGGGGGCTGCGGCAGCCGCGGGGCGTCGTCCCGGTCAGCACGTCATCCGTTCTCCCGGCCCTTCCCCTGCTCGGGGTCCTCGGGCCGCGGGGCCGGCTCGACCGTCACCACGCCCTTGTCGAGGTCGATCGGGCCGAGCCGCCACTGCTGCCCGCCCTGCGCGGCGTCCGAGTCCTCGTGCATCCGCTTCCGCGGGAACATCTCTCCGAGTACACCCATACCGCCACCGTAGGCCGATCGGCGGCCGGGCCGGTCCCGCGCGGCCCGGAGGCGACGCGGGACCGGCCGGGATCAGGCCGGGGTCAACGGCAGCGTCCGCGGCCCGGTACCCGGCGCCGGGGTGAGCACGCGGGGCTCGCCGCGGTAGGTCGTCGTCCGCTGCCGGACCGGGCGACCGGCGGCCGCCGCGATCGCGGTGAGCTCGGCGACGGAGCGCTCGGAGCCGTTCTCCGAGCCGGCCATCCGGGAGATCGTCTCCTCCATCAGGGTGCCGCCCATGTCGTCGGCGCCCCCGGCCAGGATGTCCGCGGCGAGGTCGTCGCCGAGCTTGACCCAGGAGCACTGGACGTGGTCGATCCGCCCGTGCAGCGCGAGCCGCGCGAACGCGTGCACCGCCCGGTTGTCGCGCTCCGTCGGTCCCGGCCGGGCGATCCCGGCCAGGTAGATCGGGGCGTTGTGGTGCACGAACGGCAGGGGAACGAATTCGGTGAACCCAACTGCGCCGATCCCTCTGGCGCGGTCCTGGATCGACGCCAGTGTGCGCAGGTGCCCGAGCCAGTGCCGGGGCTCGTCGACGTGGCCGTACATCATCGTCGAGCTGCTGGGGATCCCCAGCTCGTGCGCGGTCGACACGACCTCGATCCACTGCGACGCCGGCAGCTTGCCCTTGGTCAGCACCCAGCGGACCTCGTCGTCGAGGATCTCGGCGGCGGTGCCCGGGATCGAGCCGAGCCCGGCGGCCTTCAGCTCGGTCAGCCACTCCCGGATCGACACCCCGGCCTTGGCCGCCGCGGAGACGATCTCCATCGGGGAGAACGCGTGCACGTGCATCCCCGGCACGGCCGCGGTGACCGCGCGGACCAGGTCGGCGTAGAACGACACCGGCAGCTGCGGGTCGATGCCGCCCTGCACACAGACCTCGGTGGCACCGTCGCGGGCGGCCTCCGCGGCGCGCTGGGCGACCTCGTCGAGCGACAGCCGGAAGGCGTCGGCGTCGCGCTCGCGCTGGGCGAAGGCGCAGAACCGGCAGCCGACGTAGCAGACGTTCGAGAAGTTGATGTTCCGGTTGACCACGTAGGTGACGTCGTCCCCGGTGACCTGCCTGCGCACGTCGTCGGCGAGGTCGAGCAGCGTGCGCAGCGCGGGCCCGTCGGCGGTCAGCACGGCCATCGCGGCGTCGGCGTGCGCCGGGTCGAGCAGCGCCGCCGGGTCGGACGCGGCCAGGTCCAGCCCGGCCCGGACGTCGGAGTCGAGCCGCTCGGGGGCCGCCCCGTGCCCGGCGCGCTGGTGCTCCAGCTCGGCGGCCACCTCGTCCCAGTCGCCGTAGACGTCGCCGAAGTCGCTGCGCCGGTCCTCGGTGCGCCCGGTCGTGTCGATCGTGGAGTTCAGATCGGTGCGCCCGGTCGAGGCGAACCCGCCGTCGGGTTCCTGCCACGCCCGCCCCTCCACGACGGCGTCGGGCCGGGCGAGCCCGTCCGGCCCGGACAGCGCGGCGACGTGGCCGTGCAGCCGCGCGTCGATCCACGGCGACCCGGCCCGCACGTACTTCGGGTAGGCGGTGAGCCGCTCCTGCAACGTGAAGCCCTCGGCCTCGGTGATCGCGGCCAGCTCGTCGACGGCGGGCCACGGCATCTCCGGGGACACGTGGTCCACCGTCACCGGGGAGACACCGCCCCAGTCGTCGATCCCGGCGCGCAGCATCAGCGCCTGCTCGTCGCCGACGAGGTTCGGCGGCGCCTGCAGCCGCACCTTCGGACCCAGCACGAGCCGGGCGACCGCGATGGTGGCGGCCAGGTCCTCCAGGTCGGCGTCCGGGTCGTTCGCCATCGCGGTGTCCGGCTTCGCCCGGAAGTTCTGGACGATCACCTCCTGCACGTGCCCGTGCGCGCGGGCGGCGGAGCGGATCGCGAACAGCGACTCGGCCCGCTCGGTGCGGTTCTCGCCGATGCCGATCAGGATGCCGGTGGTGAACGGGACGCCGACGCGGCCGGCGTCGGTGAGGGCGCGCAGCCGGACCGCGGGCTCCTTGTCGGGGCTGCCGAAGTGCGGGCCGCCCTTCTCGAACAGCCGCTGCGACGTCGTCTCCAGCATCATCCCCATGCTGGCCGCGACCGGCTTGAGCCGGGTCAGCTCCTCCCAGCTCATGACGCCCGGGTTGAGGTGCGGCAGCAGTCCGGTCTCCTCCAGGACGGCGATCGCGCAGGCCCGGACGTAGTCCAGGGTGGAGTCGTAGCCGCGCGCCTCGAGCCACTCGCGGGCCTGCGGCCAGCGATCCTCGGGGCGGTCGCCGAGGGTGAACAGGGCCTCCTTGCAGCCCTGCGCGGCGCCCTGGCGGGCGATCTCGACGACCTCGTCGCGATCCAGGAACATGTCGTCGAGCCTGTGCGGGACGGTCGCGAACGTGCAGTAGTGGCAGCGGTCGCGGCAGAGCCGGGTCAGGGGGATGAAGACGTTGCGGGAGTAGGTGACCACGCCCGGGCGGCCCTCCTCGACGAGTCCGGCGTCGCGGACCCGGCCGGCGTGGCCGAGCAGCTCGTCGAGGTGCTCGCCGCGGGCGGCGAGCAGGACGGCGGCCTCGGTGACGTCGAGGGTGGACCCGTCCCGGACCCGGCGCAGGGCCCGGCGGAACGCCGAGTCCGAGGGCACCGGTTCGGCGGGTGCGGGGGTCGGGAGTCCGACCGGCGGTTCGGCCTCGGCCGGGACGGGTGCGGCGGGAGTATCGGCCATGCCACCCACACTAGGTTTCACCGATCACCACAGCGACCGTCCGTTTCCCGGCGATGGATCACCGCCGGTGCGGGAATACGGCTCAGGCGACCTCGGCGGGCGTCCCGCCGGTGACCGCGACGAGCTCGTCGAAGGTCGTCGGGAACACCGAGCGGGCCACCCCGCCGGCCGCCCAGACCCGGTCGAAGTCCCGCAGCGCGACGTCGACCAGGGTGCGGACCGGCGCCGGGTGCCCGACGGGTGCGACCCCGCCGATGACCTGCCCGGTGGTCTCGCGCACGAACTCCTCCGACGCCCGTCCGACCCGCGCCGCGCCGACCAGCGCGGCGACCCTGTCGGTGTCGACCCGGTGCGCCCCGGAGGTGAGCACGAGCAGCGGGGCGCCGTCGGCGTCGAAGACCAGTGAGTTCGCGATCTGGCCGACCTCCACCTCCAGCGCGGCGGCCGCCGCGGCCGCGGTGGTCACCGCGTCGGGCAGCAGCACCAGGCCCGCGATCGACGCGGGGTCGGCACCGGCGCGGCGCAGCGCCTCCTTCACGGCGGCGACGCGGGGGTGGTCGGCGGGGTGTTCGACGCTCCGGCTCACCCGGCCCATCCTGCCCCCCGCCGCGTCGCGGGCGCCGCCGGGTTTCCGCCCCCGGGTGTGCTCAGAGGACGGCGAGGACGAGCAGCACGACGACGACCACGGCCAGCACCCCGGCCACGCCCAGCAGGATCCAGCGGTTGCGGCCGAGGTCCCCGCCCGGGGACCGGGGTCGGGCGCCGCGTTCGAACAGCTCGGCGGCCCGGTCGTGGGTCGGGCGCTCGGCCGGGTCGTCGGCGGTGAGGCCGTCCAGGACCGTCGCGAGCGCGCTG
>NZ_WWFY01000425.1:0-2869 GCF_009864975.1 Pseudonocardia sp. SID8383 | reverse complement strand
CCCGGCCGCGCCGCCGCCGGGGACGGCCGGGGGAGCGCGGGCGTCGCTGACCGGCGCCGAGGCCGTCGCCGCGCTGCGCACGGCCTACCGCGACGAGCTGCTCGGCCTCGCCTCGGCCGACCTGGCCGCCGTCGGGGACCCGGGGCTGCCGGTGATGGAGGTCGACGACGTCGCCGCCCAGCTCGCCGACCTCGCCGAGGCCGCGCTGTCGGCGTCGCTGGCGGTGGCCGCGGCCGAGCTGGACCCGCCCGAGGAGCTGCGGCTCGCGATCATCGGGCTCGGCAAGTGCGGTGGCCGGGAGCTCAACTACGTCTCCGACGTCGACGTCGTGTTCGTCGCCGAACCCGGCGGGGAGCTCACCCAGGCCGCGACGAAGCTCGCGTCGCGGGTCATGCGCATCGCGGGGGAGGCCTGTTTCGAGGTCGACGCGAACCTGCGCCCCGAGGGCCGCCAGGGCGCACTGGTGCGGACCCTCGAGGGGCACGTGGCGTACTACAAGCGGTGGGCGAAGACCTGGGAGTTCCAGGCGCTGCTCAAGGCCCGCCCGATCGCCGGGGACCGCGAGCTCGGTGCCGCCTACGTCGAGGCGCTGTCGCCGATGGTGTGGCAGGCCTCCACCCGCGACGACTTCGTGACCGACGTGCAGGCCATGCGGGCCCGGGTCATCGAGAACATCCCCTCCGAGCAGCGCGAACGCGAGCTGAAGCTCGGCCGCGGCGGGCTGCGCGACGTCGAGTTCGCCGTCCAGCTGCTGCAGCTGGTGCACGGCCGGGGCGACGACTCGCTGCACTCGGGCAACACCCTGGTCGCGCTGGCCGCGCTGTCGGAGAGCGGCTACGTCGGCCGCGACGACGGCGCCAACCTCGCCGCGTCCTACCGGTTCCTGCGCCTGCTGGAGCACCGGCTGCAGCTGCAGAAGCTGCGCCGCACCCACCTGCTCCCGGCCGCCGACGACACCGACGGGCTGCGCTGGCTCGCCCGGGCCGCGAGGATCCGCCCGGACGGGCGCCGCGACGTCGTCGGGGTGCTGGTCGACGAGTGGCAGCGCAACGCGCGCCGCGTCACCCGGCTGCACGAGAAGCTGTTCTACCGGCCGCTGCTGTCGGCGGTGTCCCGGCTGGCCGCCGACGGCGCCGACGCCGTGCTGTCCCCGGAGGCGGCGAAGGCACGGATGAAGGCGCTGGGCTGGGCGTCGCCGGAGGGGGCGCTCGGGCACCTGCGGGCGCTCACCGGCGGGGTGTCGCGGGCCGCGTCGATCCAGCGGGCGCTGCTGCCGGTGCTGCTGGACTCGCTGTCGCGCAGCCCCGACCCCGACCGCGGCCTGCTCGCCTACCGGCGGGTGTCCGAGGCGCTCGCCGACACCCCCTGGTATCTGCGGCTGCTGCGCGACGAGGGCGCGGTCGCACAGCGACTGATGACGCTGCTCGGCACGTCGGCACTGGTCCCGGACCTGCTGGCCCGCGCGCCGGAGGTGCTGCGGATGCTGGCGACCTCCTCGGGGGTGCAGAGCCCGGAGCTGACCCGGGACCCGGCCGAGGTGTCGATGGCGCTGCGCACCACCGTCGCCCGGCAGAGCACGCCGGAGGCCGCCGTGGCGTCGGCGCGGTCCTACCGCCGCCACGAGATGCTGCGGATCGCCTGCGCCGACCTGCTCGGCCTGCTGCCCGTCGACGCGGTGTGCACGGCGCTGAACTCGGTCAACGAGGCGGTGCTGGCCGCGACCCTGGACGCGGTGCTACGCGCGGAGTCCGAGCGCCCGGCCGTCCTGTCGGTGATCGGGATGGGCCGCCTCGGCGGCGGCGAGTCCAGCTACGGCAGCGACGCCGACGTCATGTTCGTCTGCAGGCCCGCCGAGGGCGTCGACGACCACACCGCGGTGAGGTGGGCGACCCGGGTGGTGGAACGCGTGCGGCGGCTGCTCGGCTCACCCAGCCCGGACCCGGCGCTGCCGGTCGACGCGGACCTGCGCCCGGAGGGCCGGTCCGGGCCGATGGTGCGCACCCTGGCCTCCTACCGCGAGTACTACGCCCGCTGGGGTGAGGTGTGGGAGGCCCAGGCGCTGCTGCGGGCCCGCCCGATCGCGGGGGACCGGACGCTGGGCCGCGAGTTCACCGCGCTGGTCGACCCGATCCGCTACCCGGCCGACGGCGTGTCGGCGGCCTCGGTGTCGGAGATCCGCCGGATCAAGGCCCGGGTCGACGCCGAGCGGCTGCCCCGCGGCGCGGACCGCACCACCCACACCAAGCTCGGCCTGGGCGGGCTGGCCGACGTCGAGTGGACGGTGCAGCTGCTGCAGCTCCAGCACGCGGGCGACGTCCCCGAGCTGCGCACCCCGTCGACGCTGCACGGGCTGCACGAGGCCGCGGAGGCCGGGCTGATCAGCGCCGGGGACGCCGCCGAGCTGGAGGAGGGCTGGCGCACCGCGACCGCGGCCCGCAACGCGATCATGCTGGTCAAGGGCAAGCCCGGCGACCAGCTCCCGCGTTCGGGGCGGGAGCTGGCCGCCGTCGCCGTCGCGCTCGGGTACCCGGCGGGCGGCGACCCGGGGGAGTTCCTCGACGACTACAAGCGCGTCACGCGGCGGGCCCGCGCGGTCGTCGAGCGGGTGTTCTACGGCTGGTCCGAGGACTGACCGACCGGTGCCGAGCGCAGTGCCGCGGCGAACCACTCGAACGCCGGAACCGCGGGCTCGCGGGCCGGCCAGCCGTTGAGCACCCCGAGCAGCGTCCAGTAGCGCTCGACGCGGCGGTCGGCGAACAGCTCCACGCTGTTCGCGGTCCGGGCGCGGGCCGCCGCGTCCTGCCCCTCGACGCCGGGGATGCGGGCGAGGACGCGGGCCGCCTCCGCGCTCGCCGGGTCGACGCCCGCG
>NZ_WWFY01000424.1:0-3890 GCF_009864975.1 Pseudonocardia sp. SID8383 | reverse complement strand
CGCGAGGACCTCGGCGTGCCGCAGGCCCAGGCGCGCCGGGCGCCCGTCCCGCCGGGCGACGACGGGGGTACGCGCCCCGAGCAGCGGCAGTGTCAGGGCCGTCCGGGCGGGTCCGCCCGGGGGCAGCCGCAGCAGCCAGCCCTCGCCGAGCGGCTCCAGCACCCCCGCGACGGGCCCGCCACCCAGCGGCACCCCGCCGACCGCGACGCCGTCGACGACGACCCGGTCCCCGCCGTCGGGCAGGGCGATCCGCTCCGGGAACTCACTGCCCGGCGACGCGGCCAGCACCCGCCCGTGCGCGGACAACAGCGCGCCCGGGGTGCCGCCGAGTCGGGTCAGGTGCGGCCAGTACTCCTCGCGCAGCCGCCGGTCATGGGCCTCGGCGATGGCCAGCAGCCGGTGCTCGGCCAGCCGCGCGGCCGCGGTGACCAGGGCCAGCGTCGTCGGGTGGAAGCTCTCCTCCGGCCCGGTGACGTCGACGGTGCCCACCACGCGTCCGGTCGCCGGGTCGCGCACCGGGGCGGCCGCGCAGGTCCACGGGTGGTAGGCGCTGACCAGGTGCTCGGCGGAGTGGATGCGGACCGGCGCGGCGCCGGCCAGCGCGGTGCCCATCGCGTTGGTCCCGACGGTGTCCTCGCTCCACCGGGTGCCCTCCACCAGGTCGACCCGCTCGGCCCGGGTCAGCACCGCGCGGGCGCCCTCGCGCCACAGGATCCGGCCCTTCCCGTCGGTCACGATCATCATGTGCCGGGCCTGCTCGGCGGCGTCGGTCAGCGTGTCGCGCAGCACCGGCAGCACGGACGCGAGGGGGTGCGCCGCCCGCCGGTCGGTGAGCTCGGCGCGGTCGTAGTCGTGCGGGGGACGGGCGCGTTCCGGGTCGACCGCCGCGGCCAGCGAGCGGGCCCAGGAGGCGCGGACCTCGGGCCGGACCCCGGCGCCGCGCGCACCGGGGGAGCCGCCGAGCACGGCGTCCCGTGCCTGCTCGTACACCCGGCGATCCGCGTGCTGCGCTGCCACGTCCTCACCATTCGGTCAGCTTTGCCTTACCTGAATCGAATCCGCGTCATCGGCACTCACCGGAGGGTCAGGTTCCGCATCTGCGTGCAACTTCCGTGCAACCCCCACCTTCCTAGTGTCGGCGGTCACGCGCAACGTGCGTTCCGCACCGCGCCCTCGGTTCGACGAAGCACCTCAGGGAAGGACCATTCATGGCCGTCTACGCCAACCCCGGTCAGCCGGGCAGCGTCGTCTCCTTCAAGCCGCGCTACGAGCACTTCATCGGCGGCGAGTACGTCGCTCCGGTGAAGGGCCAGTACTTCGAGAACCCCACCCCGATCACCGGTGAGAACTTCACCGAGGTCGCCCGGGGCACCGCGGAGGACGTCGAGAAGGCGCTCGACGCCGCGCACGCCGCCGCACCGGCGTGGGGGAAGACCTCCGCGGGTGAGCGGGCGAACATCCTGAACAAGATCGCCGACCGGGTCGAGGCCAACCTCGAGCTGATCGCCATCGCCGAGTCCTGGGACAACGGCAAGGCCTGCCGCGAGACCCTCGCCGCCGACATCCCGCTCGCCGTCGACCACCTGCGCTACTTCGCCGGTGCGATCCGGGCGCAGGAGGGCACGTCGTCGGAGATCGACGCCGACACCATCGCCTACCACTTCCACGAGCCGCTGGGCGTCGTCGGCCAGATCATCCCGTGGAACTTCCCGATCCTGATGGCGATCTGGAAGCTCGCCCCTGCGCTCGCCGCCGGCAACGCGATCGTCCTGAAGCCCGCCGAGCAGACCCCGGTCTCGATCCACGTGCTGCTCGAGCTGGTCGCCGACCTGCTCCCGCCGGGCGTGCTGAACGTCGTCAACGGCTTCGGCGTCGAGGCAGGCAAGCCGCTGGCGTCGAACAAGCGCATCCGCAAGATCGCCTTCACCGGTGAGACCACCACCGGCCGGCTGATCATGCAGTACGCCTCGGAGAACCTGATCCCGGTCACCCTGGAGCTGGGTGGCAAGAGCCCCAACATCTTCTTCGACGACGTCGCCTCGCAGCAGGACGCCTTCTACGACAAGGCGCTCGAGGGCTTCGCGATGTTCGCCCTCAACCAGGGCGAGGTCTGCACCTGCCCGTCGCGCGCCCTCGTCCAGGGCGGCATCTACGACGAGTTCATCGAGCAGGCCGTCAAGCGCGTCGAGCAGATCAAGCAGGGCAACCCGCTCGACACCGACGTCATGATGGGTGCGCAGGCCTCGAACGACCAGTTCGAAAAGATCCTCTCCTACATCGACATCGGCCGGCAGGAGGGCGCCAAGGTCCTCGCCGGTGGCGAGAAGGCCGAGCTGGGCGGCGACCTCGCGGGTGGCTACTACATCAAGCCGACCGTGTTCGAGGGCAACAACCAGATGCGGATCTTCCAGGAGGAGATCTTCGGCCCGGTCGTGTCGGTCGCGCGCTTCAGCGACTACGACGACGCCATGAAGATCGCCAACGACACGCTCTACGGCCTCGGCGCCGGCGTGTGGAGCCGCGACGCGAACACCACCTACCGCGCGGGCCGCGAGATCCAGGCCGGCCGGGTGTGGGTGAACAACTACCACGCCTACCCGGCGCACGCGGCCTTCGGTGGCTACAAGCAGTCCGGCATCGGGCGCGAGAACCACAAGATGATGCTGGACCACTACCAGCAGACCAAGAACATCCTGCAGAGCTACTCGCCGAACGCGCTGGGCTTCTTCTGATGGGTGAGCCGGACGTCGGCGCCACCCCGACCGAGCGGGTGACGCTGACGCCGGCCGCCGCCGATCTGCTGGTCAGGCTCACCGACCTGCACGGTCCGCTGATGTTCCACCAGTCCGGTGGGTGCTGCGACGGCAGCGCCCCGATGTGCTACCCGGACGGGGACTTCAGGACCGGCGACTCGGACGTCCACCTGGGAGACCTGCAGGTGGACGGTGTCGGGAAGCCGATCGGCTTCTGGATGTCGGCATCGCAGTACGAGTACTGGAAGCACACGCATCTCACGGTCGATGTCGTCAAAGGACGCGGCAGCGGGTTCTCGGTCGAGGCGCCGGAGGGCGTCCGGTTCCTGATCCGCTCGCGGCTGTTCACCGACGACGAGTACCGGGCGATGCAGGACTGACCACCCCACCACGGCCCGGGACGACCGTCCCGGGCCGTGGTCGTCCCGGCCGAGGAGCACCGATGACGCACACCCTGCGCGGACTGATGGGCCTGCCGGCGGAACCGGCCCCGTTGTCCCGCTCCGCACTCATCATGATCGACCTGCAGAACACCTACACCGAGGGCGTGATGCGGCTGGAGAACGTCGAGCCGGCCCTCGGGGAGGCGGCCGAGCTGCTCGACCGCGCCCGCTCCGCCGGGTCCCGGATCATCCACATCCGGCACGACGCCGGCGAGGGGAGCCCGTACGACGTCACCGCGTCGATCGGCGCCATCCACGACTCGGTCGCCCCGCGCGACGGCGAGGCCGTGGTGACCAAGAACTTCCCCAGCGCGTTCGTCCACACCGGGCTGGCAGAGCTGCTGGAGGGCTACCAGGACCTGGTGCTCGCCGGGTTCATGACGCACATGTGCGTGAACTCCACCGCGCGCAGCGCGTTCTCCGGCGGCTACGTGCCGACCGTCGTCGCGGCGGCCACGGCCACCCGGGCCCTGCCCGGCGTGCACGGCACCGTCCCGGCGTCCGAGGTCCACGACGCGGCGCTGGCCGGCCTCGCCGACCTGCCCGCGATCGTCGTCCCGGACCATAAGGCCGTCCCCTCCTGAGTCCTGCCCCGCCCCGCGGCACGCAGGTGCGCGGGGCGGGTCGGCTCAGAGGGCGGCGTCGATCGCGGCGAGGGTCGCGGCCGCGGGGGCCGCGATGCCGACCCCGCGGC
>NZ_WWFY01000423.1:0-3199 GCF_009864975.1 Pseudonocardia sp. SID8383 | reverse complement strand
CGCCTCGACCAGGCGCCGCGACGGCGCGTCCGGCCCGACGACCTCCGCGAGCAGCGTGCGCTCGTGCCCGGTCAGCCCGATCCGGTGCCGCAGCAGCGTGCGCGGCAGGACCGCGCCCAGCGCCGCGGTGTCCCCGGCGGCCAGCCAGTCGCGCAGCCGCCAGAGCAGCTCGTCGGGGAACCGGCCGGCGAGCCGCAGCAGCAGCTCGTGACCGGCCGGGACCCCGGCGAGCCGATCCATGTCAGCCGCCGACCTCGACCGTCAGCTCCACCTCGACCGGCACGTCCAGCGGCAGCACCGCGACGCCGACGGCCGACCGGGCGTGTGCCCCGGCCTCGCCGAACACCTCGCCGAGCAGGTCCGACGCGCCGTTGATCACGCCGGGCTGGCCGGAGAACGAGGGGTCCGACGCGACGAACCCGACGACCTTCACGACGCCGGTGACGCTGTCGAGGCCGACCAGCCCGTCGATCGCGGCGAGCGCGTTCAGCGTGCAGATCCGGGCCAGGTCGTACGCCTGCTCGGCGGTGACCGTGGCCCCGACCTTGCCGGTCGCGGCGACCTTCCCGTCCACGAACGGGACCTGCCCGGCGGTGAACACGAGGTTCCCGCTGCGCCGGGCCGGGATGTAGGCGCCGGCCGGTGCGGCCACCGCGGGCAGGGTCAGCCCCAGCTCTTTCAGCCGGGCGAGTGCGCTCACTGCTGCACCGGCCGCTTGAAGAACGCCACCAGCTGCTCGGCGTTCGCGCCGCTCGTCACCGTGACCAGTTCCCAGCCGTCCTGGCCGAAGTTGTCCAGGATCGCCTTGGTGTTGTGGATCAGCAGGGGGGCGGTCAGGTATTCCCACTTCACGACCGGGGAGCTCATGGGCGGGACTGTAACCCGGGCACCCGACACCGAACCGTCGTGGCGCGACGGATGGCCGTCCCCCTGCGACGGACGCCCACCGCCGGAGCGCGGGACGCGCCCCGTCCGTTGTGGGACGCACCTCGCCGACGGGCCGCTGTCGGTGGGCGCTCGTACGCTGGATCCGTGACCACGACCGTCCGGCCCGAGCCCGGAACCCGCCCCGACCCGTGGCCCGACGCGCTCTCCCGCGCGCGGTTCCACGTGGTGTCCGGCAAGGGGGGCACCGGCAAGACCACCGTGGCCGCCGCCCTCGCGCTGGCCCTCGCCGGCGGCGGGAAGCGGGTGCTGCTCGTCGAGGTGGAAGGTCGCCAGGGCATCGCCCAGGTCTTCGACACCGCCCCGCTGCCGTACGAGGAGCGCCGGATCGCCGTCGCGCCCGGCGGGGGCGAGGTGCGGGCGCTGGCCGTCGACGCCGAGGCCGCCCTGCTGGAGTACTTCGAGATGTTCTACCGGCTGGGTGTGGCCGGGCGGACGCTGCGCCGGATGGGCGCGATCGAGTTCGCGACGACGCTCGCCCCCGGCCTGCGTGACGTGCTGCTCACCGGCAAGGCCAAGGAGTGCGTCACCCGCACGGAGTCCGACGGTCTCCCCGCCTATGACGCGGTGGTCCTCGACGCGCCGCCCACCGGCCGTCTCGTGTCGTTCCTCGACGTCACCAGGGCGATGGCCGACCTGGCCAAGGCCGGGCCGATCCACGGGCAGGCCAAGGGCGTCGAGGCGCTCATCCACTCCCCGCTCACCGCGGTGCACCTGGTCACGCTGCTGTCGGACCTGCCCGTCACCGAGACGCTCGACGCCGCCGCCGAGCTCGACGCCGCCGGGATCCCGCTGGGCTCGGTCGTGGTGAACCGGATGCGCGAGCAGTGGTTGCCCGACCGCTCGGTCACCGCCGCCGCGGGCGGGCGGGTCGACGCGACCCGGATCCGCAACGGCCTGCAGAGCGCCGGGATCGAGCTGGCCCCCACCGAGATCGACGGCCTGGTCGCCGAGACCGTGGAGCACGCCGTCGCCGTCGAGGGGGAGACCGCCGCGCTGCGCCGCCTGGAGACCGAGCCGACCCCGCCGCTGCCGCGGCTCACGCTGCCCGCGCTGCTCGGCGGGGTGGACCTCGGCTCGCTCTACGAGCTGGCCGAGTCGATGACCGCGCAGGGTGTGCACCTGGAGGCCCGCCGATGACCGCCCCGCTGGACGTGGACGCCCTGATCGACGACCCGGGCACCCGGGTCATCGTGTGCTGCGGCTCGGGTGGCGTCGGCAAGACGACCACCTCCGCCGCGCTCGCGGTGCGCGCCGCCGAGCGCGGTCGTCAGGTCGTCGTGCTCACCATCGACCCGGCGCGCCGCCTGGCCCAGGCCCTCGGGGTGGACGAGCTGTCCAACGACCCCGCCCCGGTGAAGGCCGTCGACGGCGAACTCGCCGCGATGATGCTGGACATGCGCCGCACCTTCGACGAGATGGTGGAGTCGCACGCCCCGCCCGAACGGGCGCAGAAGATCATCGAGAACCCCTTCTACCAGACGATCTCCTCCTCCTTCTCCGGGACGCAGGAGTACATGGCGATGGAGAAGCTGGGCCAGCTGGCCGGTGCCGGGACGTGGGACCTCGTCGTCGTCGACACGCCGCCGTCGCGCTCGGCGCTGGACTTCCTCGACGCCCCGCAGCGCATGTCCCGCTTCCTCGACGGACGCATGATCCGGCTGCTCGCCGCGCCCGCCCGGGCCGGTGGCCGCGGGCTGCGCCGGATCGTCGAGGCCGGGTTCGGGTTGTTCGCCAAGGCCGTCGGGTCGATCATCGGCGGGCAGATGCTGCAGGACGCGTCGGCGTTCGTACAGGCCTTCGACACCTTGTTCGGCGGGTTCGCCGAGCGGGCCGAGAAGACCTACGCGCTGCTGCGCTCGGAGGGGACGGCGTTCCTCGTCGTCGCCGCGCCGGAGCCGGACGCGCTGCGCGAGGCGGCGTACTTCACCGAGCGGCTGTCGTCGGAGGACATGCCGCTGGCCGGGCTCGTGCTGAACCGGACCCACCCGGTGCTCGCGCCGGTCTCCGCGGCGCGTGCGCGGGCCGCGGCCGAGCAGGTCGGCGGGCCGGGGTCGCAGATCGCGGCCGCGGTGCTGCGGCTGCACGCCGACCGCGTCGACCTGCACGAACGGGAGGAGCACCTGCTCACCCGGTTCTCCGCCGCCCACCCCGGCGTGTCGGTGACGCGGGTCCCCGCGCTGGCCGGCGACATCGCCGACCTCGACGGGCTGCGCCGGGTCGGCGCGCTGCTGGCCGGCGATGCCGAGACCGG
>NZ_WWFY01000422.1:0-3318 GCF_009864975.1 Pseudonocardia sp. SID8383 | reverse complement strand
CCCGCGCGGCCGGGTCGGCGACGCGGGGAGCGGGCCGGGCGGTCGCGGGCACCACGTCGAAGGCGCGCCGTCCGCGGTCGGCCGACGCCGACTCCGAGGACCCCCCGCGCCGGCGGACCGGACGGTCATCGGGCTCGGGATCGTCGTCGGGACGTGCGGGATCGTCGAGCCGGTCGTCGTCGGACGGCGCGGACTCCGACTCCGAGGGCCGCGCGGCCCCGGCCCGGCGGACCGCGCGGTCCTCCTCGGGCCGCAGCTCCGAGTCGTCGTCCTCCTCGTCCTCGGACTCGTCGGGCAAGGGCGGCTCGCGCAACGGCCGGGCGCCGCGCTCGGGCGGGCGTGCGACGAGGAAGGCGGAGGCGCGGGCCGATGGCTGAGGAGCAGAACGGCAGCACCTCGGTGCTGGACCAGCTGCCCACCGACCGCCTCAAACAGGCCGGGCAGCTGCTGTTGAAGGCCGCCGCCGACCGTGCGGTCGGCGCCGCGATGAACCAGGTGGAGGGACTCACCGAGCGGCTGACGGGCGTCGCCGAGAACGGCGGGACCGGTCTGGGCGCGGCTCTCGGCGGGGGTGGCTCGGAGGAGGGGGGCAATCCGGTGACGAACGCGGTGAAGGGCGGGTTCTCGGCCGTCAAGGACAAGGTGATGGGGGCCGTCGGGCTCGGCGGCGACGAGGACTCCGAGGACTCCGAGGGCGGCGCCGGCGGCGGTGGTTCCGGCGGGGGCCGCGGCAAGTTCAAGTTCATGAACATCGTCGAGCACCTCGACGTCGGTGTCCCGGTGCGGGTCGCCTACGACCAGTGGACGCAGTTCGCGGACTTCTCGACCTTCATGAAGAAGGTGCAGTCGGTCGACCAGGAGTCCGACGAGAAGACGAACTGGAAGGCCCAGGTGTTCTGGTCGAAGCGCACCTGGAGCGCGACGATCATCGAGCAGATTCCGGACACCCACATCATCTGGCGTTCGCAGGGTGCCAAGGGCTATGCCAACGGGTGCGTGTCGTTCCACGAACTCGCGCCGAACCTGACCCGCGTCGTGCTGATCCTCGAGTACTACCCGGTCGGCCTGTTCGAGAAGACCGGCAACATCTGGCGCGCCGTCGGCCGCCGGGCCCGGTTGGAGTTCAAGCACTACGGCCGGCACGTGATGGTCGAGACCCTGCTCAATCGCGAGGAGCTGGAGGGCTGGCGCGGGGAGATCCGCGACAGCGAGGTCGTCAAGACCCACGAGGAGGGGCTCGAGGAGGAGCGCGAGGCCGAGTACGACGACGAGGACGACGAGTACGACGACGACTACGAGGACGCCGAGTACGACGAGGACGACCTCGACGAGGACGACCTCGCGGAGGAGGACGACCTCGCCGAGGAGGAACCGGCCGAGGACGACGACTACGCGGAGGAGGACCTCGACGAGGACGGCCTCGACACCGACGCCGACGCCGAGGCCGCGGACGAGGAACCGGCCGACGAGCCCGACCCGGAGTACGACGACGCCGAGTACGACGACGCCGAGCCGGAGGACGCCGAGGCCGGGGAGCCCGAGCCGGAGGAGGACGGCGGCCGACGGGCCGGGAGCCGTCGCCGTCGCACGGCGGGCTCGCGTGGCTGACCCGGCCCGGCACCTGCGAACGGAGGGACGTACACCGTGACCGTCAGCCATCGACAGGGGGGCGGTGGCCGGGTCGACCGCGCCCCGCAGGGCGACCTCGCCCAGGTCATCGACCTGATCCTGGACAAGGGTCTCGTCATCGACATCTTCGTGAAGGTGTCGCTGGTCGGTATCGAGCTCGTCACGATCGACGCCCGCATCGTCGTCGCCAGTGTGGACACCTACCTGCGGTTCGCGGAGGCCACCAACCGCCTCGACCTGCACCAGAAGGGCGGCAAGGACCTCGGCGAGGTCGTCAGCGGCATCTCGGAGGGCGGCTCGAAAGGGGTCTCGAAAGGAGCCACCAAAGGAGTGATCGAGGCGGGCAAGGAGAAGTTCGACGACCTCCGGGGTGAGCGTCGCTCACGGAAGGAGAAGAGCGGGTGAGCAGCGCGACCTACGTCTACGCCGTCGTCGCCGCCGACATCGACCTGCCCGAGGGGCTGACCCCCGTCGGCGGCGGCGAGGAGGTGGCGGTGATCGACCACGGGCGGCTCGCCGCAGTCGTCAGCGACGTCCCGCGCGACGCCCCGCTGGGCAGCCGCGAGGACCTCCTGGCCCACGAGCGCACCGTGAACACCCTGGCCGGGAGCACGACCGTGCTGCCGATGCGGTTCGGCGGCGTCGTCGACGACGACCGCGCCGTCGTCGACGAGCTCCTCGCCGCGCACCAGGAGTACTTCGCCTGGGCGCTGGAGCAGCTCGACGGCTGCCGGCAGTTCGTGCTGACCGGCCGCTACGACTCCGACCGCCTGGTGGCGGACATCGTCGAGGCCGACCCGGAGATCCAGCAGCTCGGTGAGGCCGTGCGCGGCAAGGACCCGGACGCCACGTACTACGAGCGCATCCGGCTCGGTGAGGCGATCGCGGGCCACGTCGAGCGCATCCGGTCCGACGACGCGGACCTCGCCGTGGAGCGGCTGGGCCCGTTCGCGGTCGCGACGTCGGTGAAGGAGCCCGCTGCCGAGGACGGCGCCGTCGAGCTGGCGCTGCTGGTGCACCGCGACCGGGTCGGCGACTTCGAGCAGGCCGTCGACGCGCTCGGCGACGAGTGGGACGAGCGGGTGCGGCTGCGCCTGATCGGCCCGGTCGCACCGTACGACTTCCTGCCCGAACCACCCGAGGCCGAGGGCTGATGGGGCTCTTGCGCGGCCTGCTCGGGCTGCCGCTCGCACCGCTGCGCGGCGTCGTCTGGGTGGGGGAGCAGCTGCAGGACCAGGCCCACGCCCGGCTCTACGACCCGGTCGCGGTGCGCCGGCAGATCGACGAGGTCGAACGGGCCTACGAGCAGGGGGAGATCTCCGAGGCCGACCGCGACGCGCGTCAGGAGGTCCTGCTGGCCCGGCTGACGGGGCGACCGGGGGACGGCCGTGGCTGAGCCGGAGGGCCGGTCGTCCGACGAGCGACCACGTCGTCGCGGGTCGGAAGAGCCGGCCCGTCGGCGGGACGGATCGGAGGCTCCGGTGCGGCGACGAGCGGGTGAGGCTCCACGACGCCGTCGCTCCGGGGACGACGATGCTCCGCCGCGTCGTCGCTCGGTGGACGACGACGCCGCGCCGCGCCGTCGGTCGGCGGACGGGGAGCAACCGCCCCGGCGGCGACGTCCGGCCGACGGTGGGTCGTCGCGCCGCCGCTCCGACACCGCGCAGGACCGGGCCGCCGACGCGCCGT
>NZ_WWFY01000042.1:0-4391 GCF_009864975.1 Pseudonocardia sp. SID8383 | reverse complement strand
GGACGACGCGGTGTCGCTGGTCCCTGCGGCCGCCGACGTCGTCGGGCCGTGGCCCGCCGGGCTCGGCGCCCCCGCCACCGGTGCGGCGGCGGGACCCGAGCTCGACACGCTGCTCGCCGGGGTGGGCGACGACGAGCGCAAGGTCCTCGAGGTGCTCGCCCAGGGCCCGCCGGTCGGCCGCTCCCGCAACGCGAACGGCTCGACCGGGCCGGTCGGGTCACTCGTCGAGAAGGGACTGCTCACGCGCCGCGACGCCGACACCGTCGAGCTGCCCCGCCAGGTCGCGCTCGCCCTGCGCGGCGACCGTCCGATGGGGTCGCTGGACCTGTCCCGGCCGGACGTCCCGCTGCGCGTGCGGGAGACCCCGCTGGTCGACGGCACCGGCGCGGGGGCCGCGCTGGAGTTCCTGCGTCGCACCGACCTGCTGCTGGAGTGGCTGGCGCGGGAGTCGGTGCCGGTGCTGCGCTCGGGCGGGTTCGGCGTGCGCGAGCTCAAGCGTGCGGCGAAGGCGGCCGACACCGACGAGCCGACCGCCGCGCTGGTCCTGGAGATCCTGCACGCCGCGGACCTGGTCGGAGCGACCGAGTCGGTGGCACCCGAGTGGCTGCCGACCACCACGTGGGACGTCTGGGGGACCGGCCCGGAGGAGTCCCGCTGGGCGGTGCTGGCCCAGGCCTGGCTGGAGCTGCCGCGCCTGCCCGGGCTGGTGGGGCGCCGCGACGAGACCGGCAAGCCGATCACCGCCCTGTCCGACGGGCCGCGCCGTCCCCCGGCCGCCCGGGACCGCCGTCGGGTCCTGGACGCGCTCGCCGACCTCTCGCCCGGCACCTCGGTGGGGTCGCCGGAGGACCTGGCGCGGCTGCTGGCCTGGCACGCCCCGCGCCGCGGCGGACGGCTGCGCGACGAGACGGTCGGCTGGACCGTCGCCGAGGCCACCGCGATCGGCGTGGTCGCCCTCGACGCGCTCACCACGGCCGGGCGGGTGCTGCTCGACCCGGCCCTGCGCCCGGACCCGGCGCACCCCACCCGGCACCCCACCGAGCTGGCCGCGACGCTGCACGCGGCGCTGCCCACCCCGGTGGAGGAGATCCTGCTCCAGGCCGACCTGACCGCCGTCGCACCCGGGCGGCTGTCGGCGGACCTCGCGCACGAGCTCGCGATCCTGGCCGAGGTCGAGTCCGCGGGCGGCGCCACGGTGTACCGCTTCACCGAGCGCAGCCTGCGCCGGGCGCTGGACACCGGCCGCACCGCCGACGACGTCCGCGAGATCCTCGAGGCCCGTTCCCGCACCCCGGTCCCGCAGACCCTGACCTATCTCGTGGACGACGTCGCCCGCCGGCACGGCAGGCTGCGCGGCGGCGCGGTCAGCTGCTTCCTGCGCTCCGACGACGAGGTGCTCCTGTCCGAGGTGCTCGCGCACTCCGCGGCCGAGGAGCTGGGGCTGCGCCGGATCGCCCCGACCGTCGTGGTCAGCTCGCTGCCGCTGGCCGAGGTGCTCGACGGGCTGCGGGCGGCCGGCTTCAGCCCGGCCGCGGAGGACGCGGTCGGCGCCGTCGTCGACCTCGGGCCGAAGGGGCGGCGCACCGAGCCGCGGCTGCGTCGCGGCACCCGGGACGCCGGCCGGGTCGTCGACCGGTCCCCGACGGACCGGGCCGAGGAACTCGTCGAGCGGCTGCGGGCGGGGGACCGCCTGGCCGGGGTACGCGACAGTGTCGCCGGGCGGCGTGAACTCACCGGCGCGACCGGGAACCTGGCCTCGCTGCAGGAGGCGGTGCGCGAGGGCCGGACCGTGTGGATCGGCTACGTCGACGCGCACGGCGTCGCCGGGGACCGGGTGCTCGCGCCGGTCTCGGTCGGCGGCGGGTACGTGGAGGGCCGTGACGCGCTCGACGGCGAGCTGCGCCGCATCCAGCTGCACCGGATCACCTCGATCGCCCCGGTGGACGCCGGATCGGAGCAGCCGGCCGGACGCGACTAGCCCCGGACGCGGTACCGCGGCGGCGCCGGCACACGATGTGCCGGCGCCGCCGCGGTGTCCGGGTCGGTCGGGTACGGGTCAGCGCGCGCCGGCGGCCATCCGCTGGTGCATCGCGTGCTGCACCAGCGCGATCAGGGTCTCCTTGGTCGACTGCCGGTGCCGGGCGTCGCACACGACCATCGGGACGGCCGGGTCGATCGACATCGCCTCGCGCACGTCATCGAGGGTGTGCTGCAGCTGCCCGTCGAAGGCGTTGACCCCGACGACGTAGGGCAGGCCACGGTCCTCGAAGAAGTCGATCGCGGCGAAGGAGTCGGCCAGGCGCCGGGTGTCGACGAGGACGACGGCGCCGATCGCGCCGCGGACCAGGTCGTCCCACATGAACCAGAACCGCTGCTGGCCCGGCGTTCCGAACAGGTAGAGCACCAGGTCGGTGTCCAGCGAGACGCGACCGAAGTCCATCGCGACGGTCGTGGACCGCTTGTTGGGGGTGGCGGAGAGGTCGTCGTGCGACGCGCTCGCCTCGGTCATCACCGCCTCGGTGGTCAGCGGCATGATCTCCGAGACCGATCCGACGAAGGTGGTCTTCCCGACGCCGAACCCACCGGCCACCACGATCTTGGCCGACATCGTCGCGGCACGGGCCATCCCGGCCGCGGGCTGGGGCGGCTGTGGCCTAGAGCCGACGGAGTCCACTCAACACCCTTTCCATCAGCGCGAGGTCCGGCGCGTTGCCGGGGGTGCTCGCGGTCTGGTGAACGGTCACCGTGCCGTTCGAGGCCATGTCCCCGAGCAGCACCCGGGCCACGCCCAGGGGGAGCGACAGCAGCGCCGCGACCTCGGCCACCGAGCGGGTCTGCTCGAGCAGCAGGTCGGCGACGGAGCGGTGCTCCATCGGCAGCCGTTCCAGCTGGCTGCGGGCTCGGTTGCTGACCGAGACCAGGGTCTCGACGGCCAGCTCGTAGCCCGACTTGGTCCGTCCCCGCGTCCAGGCGTAGGGCCGGACGAAGGCGGCGCCACCCGCGGACGGGGGCACCGGCGGCGGCGCTGCCACTGGGTCGTGCGCGGGGCCGGGCCCCGTGTTCTGTGCCGGGTACGGCGACGGCCGGTCCGGCCGGTCACCGGTCCGCTGGGCCTCCAGCTCGTCCGGGGTGGGCGGCAGCCCGTAGGCCGCCGATCCGCCGAGGGGGCCGGTCACCTCGGCCGGGTTCGGCGATGGGACCGGGCGCCCGGGGGCCGCGACCTCCGGCTCGACGTCGTCCTCCGGACGGTTGCGCCCCCATCGGCGCTTCTTCGGCTTGCGCTTGGAGTCCAGGCTGAACCCGTTCATGACGTCGGCGAACGTCGGCTCGGGGCCGTGTCCGCCCGGGTCCTGGGTCATCGGATCTCACCCGCTCTGGTCGATCCTGGGATGGGGTGCATGACGGTAACGCGTCCTGAGGGTCCGGAGTCGCGGCCTCAGGGCCCGAACGAACCCTGCAGCTCGGCGCGCAGCTCCGGGGTGAGCAGCTGGCCGACCCGGTCGACCAGCAGCGTCATCTCGTAGCCGACGAGGCCGATGTCGCAGCTCGGCGAGGCGAGCACGGCCAGGCAGGAGCCGTCGCTGATCGACATGAGCAGCACGATCCCGCGGTCCATCTCGACGACGGTCTGCACGACGCCACCGGCGTCGAAGCAGCGCGCGGCGCCCTGGGTCAGGCTGACCAGACCGGATGCGACGGCGGCGAGCTGGTCGGCCCGGTCGCGCGGCAGCCGGTCGGATGCGGTCAGCAGCAGCCCGTCGGTCGACACCACGATGGCGTGCGCGACACCCGGGACGCGCTCCGCGAAGTTGGTGACCAGCCAGCCGAAACGGCTCTGGCTCGGCTGTGCCTGCGGTGCCCTCACTGGTTCTCCTCGGGGTCGGACGAGTTCGGTCGGTCCGCGGCGGGCTCGGGGGTGCCGGTCGCGGTGGTGTCCTGCGGGGCACGGGTGCCCTGCCGGTCGTGCTGGTCCTGCGGGTCGTGCTGCTCGGAGTCGCCGTCGACCGTGTCCGTCGTGCCGGCCAGTGCGTTGCGGCGGACACCGGAGGCGCTCTCCCGGCCCTGACGCACGCCCTGCTGGTAGCTGGCGAGACGGCCACGGACGCTCTCGGCGTCCCTCGGCTCCGCCGGAGCGGGGCTGAGCACGGTCGATCCTGCCGCACTGCCCGGGAGCAGTCGCGCCCGCGGGCGTCGCTTGGGCAGTCCGGCGGTCGTCAGGTCGTCACCGGCGGTCTCCGACTCGTCGCCGTCGGTGGCCTCGCGGGCCTGACGCCAGACGTCGTCGGCGGGGGAGGCGAAGCCCGACGGGGGCGCCGGGGCGTCGGCCGCGGGTGCCGCGGCACCCGCCGGGGCGCCGTCGTTCGGGCCGGCGCCGTCCTGCCAGCGGACCG
>NZ_WWFY01000421.1:0-3375 GCF_009864975.1 Pseudonocardia sp. SID8383 | reverse complement strand
CGCCTCCAGCAGCCGTCGCTGCTCGGGGGTGGGCGGCATCGCCGCGCCACGACGGACCACCGCCAGCAGCTCCGGGTCCGACGGGTCGGGGAGGCGGGTGACGAGCGGGCGGATCCCGGCCCCGGCCAGCGCGAGACGCAGCGAGTACAGCGCCGCCCCGCAGCCGATCCGCAGCTCGCGGTCGGTCGGGTCGGCGACCGGCAGCCGTCGCGCGGGGTCGGCCCGCAGCTCGACGTGGTCGGCGCCGGTCCGGAACCGCCACGGCTGGGCGTTGTGCAGCGACGGCGCCCGACCCGCCGTGGCCAGCACCCGGGCGGTCGTCGCGGCGTCGAGACCGAGAATCGGGGTGACCGGCGCGTCCGCACCGACGGTGTCCATGATGTGCGTCCTTCCCGGGACCGGGCGTTCACCGGTGCCTGCGGGGGCGATGGTCGGCGCTGCCGGTTCCGGTCGGACAGGTGCGAAGGTCCCGGTCCTCGACGGCCGTATCGTCGGGGTGGGGCGGCCCGGGACGCGGCCTCCCCGGGGAGGCGGTGCCAGTGACGACCGACGACGCCGGTGACGGGACCGGGGAGATCTCCGGGATCCTGGCCGGGCTGCGCCTGGACCACCTCATCGCCGAGGTGCAGGAGCGTCTCGCCGAGATCGCCTCCACCCGGCGCCGGACGCAGCGGCTGCTCGACGCGGTGCTCGGGGTCGCGGCAGGCCTCGAGCTGGACACCACGCTGCAGCGGATCGTGCAGTCCGCGGTCGACCTGGTCGACGCCCGCTACGGTGCGCTGGGGGTGCTCGCCCCGGACGGCAGCATCGCCCGCTTCATCGACGTCGGCCTGGACGAGGCGACCCGTACCGCGCTGGGGCGCCCGCCCGAGGGCCGTGGCCTGCTCGGCCAGCTGATCGCCGACCCCCGGCCGTTGCGCCTGCAGGACCTGTCGACGCACCCGGCCTCCGTCGGCTTCCCGCCGCACCACCCGCCGATGCGCAGTTTCATCGGCGTCCCCGTGCGGGTCCGTGACGCCGTCTACGGCAACCTCTACCTCACCGAGAAGCGCACCGGCACCGAGTTCACCGCCGACGACGAGCTGATCCTGATGGCGCTCGCCGCCGCGGCCGGGATCGCCGTGCAGAACGCCGACCTGTTCGAACAGGGCCTGCTCCGGCAGCAGTGGCTGGAGGCGCTGGCCGAGATCCGCGGAGAGGTGCTGGCCGGAACCGGCGAGGCCGACACGCTCGCGCTCATCGCCCGGCGCAGCCTGGAGCTGTCCCGCGCCGACGGGACGCTGCTCGCGCTGGGCCCCGACCACGACGGCGGTTTCCGGGAGGGCGCGACCGCGGGCCGCCCGCCGCTCGTCGGCGGCCCGGAGAACGCACTCCTGCACCGGGCCGTCGAGCTCCGTCAGCCGGTCCTGGCCGACGTCTCCGAGACCGCGGTCAGCGGTGACGGCGCCAGCGGGCCGGTGGTCGCAGTGCCGATGGGGGCCATGGCCCGGGTGAGCGGGGTCCTGGTCGCCCGCCGTGCCCCCGGCGATCCGCCGTTCCGGCCGTCGGAGGTGCCGCTGCTGGTGTCGTTCGCGGAGCAGGCGGCGCTGGCCCTGGAGCTGGAGGAGAAGCAACGGACCCAGCGCGAGGTCGCGGTGCTCGCCGACCGCGACCGTATCGCCCGCGACCTGCACGACCACGTCATCCAACGGTTGTTCGCGGTCGGCCTCACGCTGCAGGGCTCGCTGCGCCGCCTCGGCCACGACCCCGCGGGCGGCGGGGTGCGCGAGCAGGTCGAGCAGGCCGTCGGCGAGCTGGACCGCACGGTCCGCGACATCCGCACCTCGATCTTCGACCTGCACACCGCGGATCAGCAGGAGGGCGGTCTGCGGCGGCAGCTGCTCGACGTGGTCGCGCAGGCGACGGCCGCATCGGGGATCGACGCGACCGTCGACACCGCGGGACCGATCGACACCGTCGTGCCCGCGCAGGTCGGCGTGCACCTGCTGGCCGTGGTGCGCGAGGCCGTGTCGAACGCGGTCCGCCACTCCGGTGCGAGCACGTTGCACGTGTCGGTGGACGCCGGGCAGGAGCTGACCGTGGAGGTCACCGACGACGGCTGCGGCATCGCGCCCACGGGCCGGCGCGGCGGACTGCGCAACCTCGCCGACCGGGCCGCCGAGCTCGGCGGCACCTCGGTCGCCGAGCGTGTCGCGACGGGCGGCACCCGGCTGCGGTGGCGGGTCCCGCTGGACTGAGCGGGTCAGTGCTCGTGGCGGCGCTCGACCGCGTAGACGGCGGCCTCGGTGCGCCGGGAGAACCCGAGCTTGTGCAGGATCGAGGACACGTAGTTCTTCACGGTCTTCTCGGCCAGGTGCAGGGTGGCGCCGATCTGACGGTTGGTGAGCCCGTCGGCGACGAGCCCGAGGATCCGCTGTTCCTGTGGGCTGAGGGTGTCGTAGCGGGGGTCGGCGTCGGCGTCGGAGCCGCCGGTGCGCAGCCGCTGCAGCACCGCGGCGGTCGCCCGCGGGTCGAGCAGTGAACCGCCGTCCGCGACCGTGCGCACGGCTCCCACGAGGTCGACGCCCGCGACCTGCTTGAGCAGGTACCCGGCGGCCCCGGCCATGATCGCGCCGAACAGTGCCTCGTCGTCGGAGTACGAGGTCAGCATCAGACAGGCCGGCGGTGGGACGACCGCGGAGCGCAGGTCGCGGCACACCGAGACGCCGTCGCCGTCGGGCAGCCGGACGTCGAGCAGTGCGACGTCCGGGCGCAGGGCGGGGACGCGGGCGAGGGCCTGCCCCGCGGTCGCGGCCTCGCCGACGATCTCGATGTCGTCCTCCATGCCGAGCAGCTGGGCCAGCCCGCGGCGGACGATCTCGTGGTCGTCGAGCAGGAACACCGAGATCGTCATGGTCGTCCTCCGGGGCCGGGTCGTCGTCGGACCGAGGCTAACCGGCGTTCCGGGCACACCGGGCGGGCCGAAGGTCCCGGCGCCCGGGTGCTCCCCGTCACCGGGACGCCGGCGCGGCAGCCGGTGCGGCGGTCAGTGCAGCAGGACGTCGGCGGGGCTCCGGCGCGGTGTCTCCGGCAGCTCCGCGTCGTCCTGGGCCCGGCCGACGCGCAGCAGCAGCTGCGGGTGGTCGGCGGTGCGCAGGACCTGGCGGGCCAGGTCCGCCCGGGTCCGCGAGGTTTCCAGCACCCGCGAGAGCGGGCAGGTCGAGAGACCGAGTGCGGTGGCGGCGAGCAGCACGACCCCGGCCGCCTCCCCGGCGGCGAGCCGGGCCGGGTCGTCGTCGGCGTGGGTGGTCAGCACCATGATCGTGGCCTCGTCGCGGACGGCGGCCCGGGCCGGCAGCGAGCCGCCCGGGAAGCGCACGCCCAGGTCGGGGCCCG
>NZ_WWFY01000420.1:0-5538 GCF_009864975.1 Pseudonocardia sp. SID8383 | reverse complement strand
AGCGCGGCGCCTGCGTCGAACACCCGTCCGGCGACGCCGGCCGGGAGCCGCCCCGCGACCCGCCAGCCCGCCGCGTACCCGGCGGCGCTCAACGCGTCGGTGGTGCGCGTCCGCAGGTCAGGCACGCGGTGCCTCGCGGGAGCTGTGCCGCACCGCCAGGATCCGCTGGCCGAGGGTCACCGCCGTCCCGATCGCCAGCACGACGAGGGTGACGGTCAGCGCCCACGGCACCCCGATGCCGGACAGGAACGCCCCGACCAGGCCGAGGATGAGCCGTTCGGCGCGTTCGACGAGGCCGCCCTCGGCGGTGAGCCCGACGGACTCGGCGCGGGCCTTGACGTACGACACGATCTGGCCACCGACCAGGGCCACCAGCGCGGCGGCACCGGCCAGGGGCTCGGCCCCGCCGTTCAGCGCCCACCAGGCGAGCCCGGCGAACAGGGCGCCGTCGACGATCCGGTCGCAGGTGGAGTCGAGCACCGCCCCGAACGGGGTGCCGTGCCCGCGGGCGCGGGCCATCGCGCCGTCGATCAGGTCGGTCAGCACGAAGAGGGTGACCAGCACCGCGCCGAGGGCCAGCAGGCCGGTCGGCAGGAACGCCAACGAGCAGGTCACGGCCCCGACGGTGCCGAGCACGGTCACGGTGTCCGGGCTGACACCACGGTCGATCAGGGCCCGCCCGACGGGGTCGGTGAGCCGGTTGACGTGCGCGCGGGCGAACAGGTTCAGCATCAGCGGCTGCGTGCTCCCGTGCAGGACGGCGGCGGTGGGGGACGCTGCCAGCGTAGTCCGATACCGGGTCCGCCCGCCGTCGGCGCGGCCGGAGTCAGCGACGTGGCGGTTCCCACGCCTGTGCCAGCTGGTCGCGGGTCTCGGCGAGCAGCTGCGGGATCACCTTCGTCTGCCCGACGACGGCGATGAAGTTCGCGTCCCCGCCCCAGCGCGGGACGACGTGCTGGTGCAGGTGCTCGGCCAGCGAGCCGCCCGCGACGTGGCCCAGGTTGAGCCCCACGTTGAACGCGTGCGGCGCCGCGATCCGCTTCATGGTCACGACGGCCTGGCGGGTGAACGCCATCAGCTCGCCCGCCTCGGAGTCGGTGAGGTCCTCCAGGTCCGCGACGTGCCGGTAGGGCAGCACCATCAGGTGCCCCGGGTTGTACGGGTGCAGGTTCAGCAGCGCGAACACCTCGTCGCCGCGCGCGACGACGAGGTTGTCCGCGTCCGGGTCCGTCGAGTCGCCCAGGGTGTCCCCCCGGGCTATCCGGCAGAACGGGCAGCCGGTGTCACCGGCGCCCTGGATGTAGGCGAGCCGGTGCGGGGTCCACAGCCGGGCGAAGCCGTCGGGCGTCCCGGTCCCCTCCTGCGGGACCCACTCCTGCTCCATGAGCCGATCCTAGGCGTCGACCCCGAAGCTCTCCGCGGTCGGCGAGGTGTTCGTGCGCGACCGCACCCACTCGATGATCGAGGTGACCGCCTGCTCGACCGGCACCGCGTTCGTCTGCGAGCCGTCGCGGAAACGGAAGCTCACCGCGCCGGCCTCGACGTCGCGACCGCCCACGAGCAGCAGGAACGGCACCTTCTGCAGCGTGTGGGTGCGGATCTTCTTCTGCATCCGGTCGTCGCCGGAGTCGACGTCGATCCGGATGCCCGCGGCGCGCAGCCGGGCGGCGATGTCGCGGACGTAGTCGTCCTGGGCCTCGGTGACCGGGATCCCCACCACCTGGACGGGGGCGAGCCACGCCGGGAAGGCACCGGCGTAGTGCTCGGTGAGCACGCCGAAGAAGCGCTCGATCGAGCCGAACAGCGCGCGGTGGATCATGACCGGTCGCTGCCGGGAGCCGTCCGAGGAGGTGTACTCCAGCTCGAAGCGGTCCGGCAGCATCAGGTCGACCTGGATGGTCGACATCTGCCAGTAGCGGCCGATCGCGTCGCGGGCCTGCACCGAGATCTTGGGCGCGTAGAACGCGGCGCCGCCCGGGTCGTCGTGCAGGGTCAGCCCGAAGCTCTCGGCGGCGTCGCGCAGCGCCTGGGTGGCCTCGGCCCACGACTCGTCGGAGCCGATCGACTTCTCCGGGTTGCGGGTCGACAGCTCCAGGTAGAAGTCGTCGAGGCCGTAGTCGCGCAGCAGGTCCAGCACGAACTGCAGCAGGCTGCGGATCTCGCCCTGCATCTGCTCACGGGTGCAGTAGATGTGCGCGTCGTCCTGGCTGAACCCGCGGGCCCGGGTCAGCCCGTGCACCACACCGGACTTCTCGTAGCGGTAGACGGTGCCGAACTCGAACAGCCGCAGCGGCAGCTCGCGGTAGGACCGTCCGCGCGAGGCGAAGATCAGGTTGTGCATCGGGCAGTTCATCGGCTTGAGGTAGTAGTCGACGGCCGGCCGCTTCAGCTCGCCGTCGGCGGTGTACTCCGCGTCGAGCTGCATGGGCGGGTACATGCCCTCGGCGTACCACTCCAGGTGCCCGGACTTCTCGAACAGCACGCCCTTGGTGGCGTGCGGGGTGTAGACGAACTCGTACCCGGCCGCGGCGTGCCGCTCGCGGGACAGGTCCTCCAGCTCCTTGCGGACGACGCCGCCCTTGGGGTGGAAGACCGGCAGGCCCGACCCGATCTCGTCGGGGAAGCTGAACAGGTCCAGCTCGCTGCCCAGGCGGCGGTGGTCGCGCCGCTCGGCCTCGGCGATGCGCTCCAGGTAGGCGTCGTGCGCCTCCTGCGACTCCCACGCGGTGCCGTAGATCCGCTGGAGCTGGGCGTTGCGCTGGTCGCCCCGCCAGTACGCGGCGGCCGAGCGGGTCAGCGAGAACGCCGGGATGAACTTGGTGGTCGGCAGGTGCGGGCCACGGCACAGGTCCGACCAGACGACGGCGCCGGTGTGGGCGTGCACGTTGTCGTAGACGGTGAGCTCGCCGGAGGAGTCGACCTCCATGACCTCCCCGCTGTCGACGGAGTCGTCCGTCGACTTCAGGTCGATCAGCTCCAGCTTGTACGGCTGGTCGGCCAGCTCGGCGCGGGCCTCGTCCTGCGAGGCGTAGCGACGGCGCTCGAAGCGCTGCCCCGCCTTCACGATCTTCTTCATCGCCGACTCGATCTTCTTCAGATCCTCGGCGGTGAAGGGGGTGTCGACGTCGAAGTCGTAGTAGAAGCCGTCGGTGACCGGCGGGCCGATGCCCAGCTTGGCCTTCGGGAACAGCTGCTGGACGGCCTGGGCGAGCACGTGCGCCGCCGAGTGCCGGATGACGCTGCGCCCCTCCTCGGTGTTCGCCGGGACCGGGACGACCTCGGCGTCGGCCTCGGGGGCCCAGGCCAGGTCGCGCAGGGCACCCTCGGCGTCGCGCACGACGACGATCGCCTCGGGACCGCTGGTCGACAGCCCGCCCTCCCGGACGCGCGCGCCGGCGGTCGTCCCGGCCGGCACCCGGATCGGGGCGGACGCGGGCGGGGCGGACGGTGCGGACACGGGGGTGCCTCCAGAGGTGGTGCGAACAGATGGACCTCCGATGCTAGTCGGGGGCCGCGAACCGGTTTCGACCGCCGGGAAGACGCCCGGCGGGTGCGGGTGTTGCAGCCGTCGTGGTC
The DNA here is from genome assembly GCF_009864975.1 of Pseudonocardia sp. SID8383. Lineage (NCBI taxonomy): Bacteria > Bacillati > Actinomycetota > Actinomycetes > Pseudonocardiales > Pseudonocardiaceae > Pseudonocardia > Pseudonocardia sp. SID8383. Next base: position 1,962 of record NZ_WWFY01000420.1, on the reverse strand, counting down.
CCTCTCTCCGTGCTCGACCTGGTCCCCGTGGCCGACGGCTCGTCGGCCACCGACGCGCTGGCGCACAGCACCCGCCTGGTACGACGGGCCGAGGAGCTGGGCTTCACCCGCTACTGGGTCGCCGAGCACCACGGCATGCCCGGGATCGCCAGCTCGTCGCCGCCGGTGCTGATCGCGCACCTGGCCGGGGCGACCGAACGGATCACCGTCGGCTCGGGTGGGGTGATGCTGCCCAACCACCGCCCGCTCGTCGTCGCGGAGCAGTTCGGCACCCTCGAGGCACTGCACCCCGGCCGGATCGACCTCGGCATCGGGCGCGCCCCGGGCACCGACCCGCAGACCGCCGCCGCGCTGCGCGGGACCGGGACCGACCGGCTGCACGCCCCCGACGACTTCCCCGACCAGCTCGTGGAGCTCGCGGCCTACTTCCGTGGCGACGCCGGCGTGCTCGCCGTACCGGCCGTGGGGAACGCTCCGACCATGTGGCTGCTCGGCTCGTCGGGCTACTCGGCGAAGGTCGCCGGGATGCTCGGGCTGCCGTTCGCCTTCGCCCACCACTTCTCGGCCGCGAACACGCTGCCCGCGCTGGAGCTCTACCGCGAGCACTTCCGGCCCTCGGCGCTGCTGGCGCAGCCGTACTCGATGATCGCCGCCGCCGTGACCTGCGCCGACACCGACGAGCGCGCCCACGAGCTGGCGCTGCCCTCGGCGCTGCAGTTCCTGCACCTGCGCCTCGGCGATCCGCGCCCGCTGCCCGGCCCCGAGGAGGTCGCGGCCTTCGACTGGACCGACCCGGCCCGGGCGTTCGTCGAGCAGCGCCACGCCGACCAGGTCATCGGCTCGCCGGAGACCGTGCGCGCCGGCGTCGAGGAGCTCGTGGCCCGGACCGGGGTGGACGAGCTGATGGTGACGACCTCGACCTTCCGCGGCGAGGACCGGCTGCGCTCCTACGAGCTGCTGGCCGGCGCCGTCGGCCTGCGCCCGGCGGCCGCGGCCGCCTGGCCCGGGGCGGGTGGGGCATGATCGCCGGCGTGAACGACGCCGCCGCCCGCTTCCGGGCCGCGATCGAGGCCGGAGACCTCGACGCGGCCGTCGCTCTCTGCAGCGACGACGTCGAGTTCCGCTCGCCCGTCGTGCACCGCCCCTACCGGGGCCGGGGGGCGTTGCGCCCCATCCTGGGCGCGGTGTTCACCGTCTTCGGCGGGTTCCACTACGTCGCCGGGTACTCCGGCGACGACGGGCACGTCCTCGAGTTCGCCGCGACCGTCGGGGAGCGCGAGGTGCAGGGCGTCGACATCCTGCGCACCGACGAGGAGGGCCGGATCCGCGAGCTCACCGTGCTCGTGCGGCCGCTGTCGGCCGCGGTCGCGCTGCGCGACCGCATGGGCCCGCTGCTCTCCTGACCCGTCCCTGCAGGTCGGGGTCGGGGTTGCCGCCGCCCGTCGATCGACGACGGCCGGTCGTCCCGCCGGATGCGGCCGTCCGGCCGTCCGGCGCTGGGCCGCCCGCGCGTCGTCGCACGCAACCGGCCGTTGCTCGACGCAGTGGTCGTGCCGCCTGTGCATCCCTTCGGCCGCGGGCACGATGGTCCGCATGCCGCACCATGATCGGGCGATCCGGTCACGGAGCGCGCCATCACCCCGCTGACGTGCCGACATTCGAGTGACGTCGATCAGGTGGGCACAACGCCGCCCTCCGGTCCCTCGTTGACACAGCGAACTCGTTGACCGGGTGAGACCACGCCACCGTCCGGTTCCGCCGGCCGTCGACCAGAAGGGAGAGCCGGTTGCCCGCAGGCCCGCCCCCACCGCCGCGGTCGCGCCGCTCCCCCGAGTCCGATTCCCACGGATCGACCGGTTCCGGTCGTGCGGTCGACACCGAGGAGCGCCCGACCGGCCGGCACGGCAGCGACCAGGTCGCCCGCGCCGACTCCGGCGCTTCGGCACGGCACGGCGCCCCCGC
>NZ_WWFY01000419.1:0-16576 GCF_009864975.1 Pseudonocardia sp. SID8383 | reverse complement strand
CTGGCGGCCGGGCCGCCCCGGGACGGGGGCGTGGTCGAGCTGCTGCACGTCGCGGCCGCCCGCGCGGAGCAGCGCGGTGACCGCGTACGGGCGAGACGTCTGTTGGAGCACACGCTGACCGGGCCGGTGGGCGGCCGTCGGCGGGCCGCACTGCTGGTGGACCTCAGCGTCGTCGAGCGGGTCGCCGCCCCGGCGACGGCCCGCGGCCACCTGGTCGAGGCGCTGTCCCTGCTGCCCTGCGCGCGGGAACGGGCCGAGCTGCTCGCGCGGACGGTCGCCCGGTCGCCCGGGGGCGCGGTGGACCTCGCCCCGCTGCTGGAGGACGTCCTGCGTGACCTGGCCGACGCGGGCACGGGGACGAGCGGGCAGGACCGTGAGCTGCGCCAGCGGCTGGAGGCGCTGGTGCTGCACGCCGCCTGCGAGGACCCCTCGGGTGCCGCCCGGGTCTGGGAATGGGTCGCGCGGACCGATCCCGGCGAGCTGGGGGCGGGAGCCGGCGCCGACGTGCTGCGCAGCGCCCACCTGCTCTTCTCCGCGCTGGCCCTGCACACCGACGCCGCGACGGCGGCTGCCCGGACCGCCGAGGCGATGCCCGCGGACCTGGAGGACGACGCGTACCTGCACCCGATGCAGGTGGCGGCGCTCGGCCTGCTGTGCTGGGCCGAGGCCACCACCGGTCTCGACGGTGTCCGTCGACGGACCCTCGACGCCGCCCACCGCACGCACCGGACGGACGTCGAGGCGTTCCTGCGCGGGGTCGACGCGATGCTGCTGTTGCGGCGCGGGCAGGTGCCTGCGGCGCTCGCCGCCGCCCGGGCCTCGCTCGACGTACTGACCGGTGCGACCCGGTTGATGGTGCTCCGCGCGGCGACACTGGCCCTGGTCGAGCTGGGGCGGACGGCGGAGGCGGAGCGGTTGCTCGCTCCGGTCGACGACCGGAGCAGCGCCGACCGGACCTGGCGGTGGAACTACCTGCTCGACGCCCGTGCCGCGGTCCTCGCGGCGACCGGGCGGACCCGCGAGGCGCTCGCGCTGACGCTGGAGTGCGGACATCGCCTGATGGCTGTCGGGATCGTCAACCCGGTGGTGCTCGACTGGCGACGGCGGGCCGTCGAGCTCCACCACGAGCTCGGTGAGCACGAGGCGGCGACGGCGGCGGCCGAGGAGTACGTCACGCTCTGCCGGCTGTGGGGGCCCGAGGGGTACGGCGGTGCGGCGCTACGGGTGCTGGGGCTCGTGCAGGGCGGGGAGCGGGGACTCGCGACGCTGCATTCGGCCCGTGCCGAGCTCGGCGCCTCGCCGCTGGCCCTCGACCGGGCACGGTGCACGGTGGACCTGGGCGCGCGGATGCGCGCGCACGGCGCCGCCGGCGAGGCGCGTGCCCTGCTGCGGCACGGGCTGGAGCTGGCAGTCGACTGCGGCGCTCCGATCCTGGCGGCTCGCGCCCGCACCGAGCTCGCGGCCGCCGGCGGGCGGCCGCGGCGCGGCGGCTCGTCCTCCCTGACACCGGCCGAGCTCGGTGTCGCCCGGCTGGCCGCAGGGGGAGCGACCAACCGGGACATCGCCGCGGTGCTGGGGACGTCACAGCGGGCGGTCGAGGGACACCTCACGCGGGTCTACCGCAAACTGGAGATCGACGGTCGCGAGGGGTTGGCATCCGCACCGGGTCTGCGGGTCGGTACCTGTCGACCGGGTGGGCAGGGTGACGTCGATGCTCCGACCCGGGCGGTCGCGCCACGGCCGTAGTCGCCGCACGGAAGCGCCCGGATCTGGGAGTCGTAGACTCCGAATCCCCGTCGTACCGGGACGTCGCCGAGCGATCTCTCGCCGAGGGGCCCGACGACGGAGATCAGCAGACCGCCGGCTCCTCGAGGCCGTGGACGACGGGCATGATCGCTTCGAGGGACAGGGCGACGCTCACCAGGTCGATCGGGTCCGCCTCCGGGGCGCGGTACTCCGCCACCAGCAGCGGCCCGGCGACGAGCAGCAGCGCATGACCGGGACCGCGATCAGGAAGACCGAGGCCCACCGGAAGACCTGCCGCAGTGCGCCACCGATCACCGGGCCGAGTGCGCTGCCGACCGGGAACATGGTGACCCACAGACCGATGGCCATGTCCCGCCCGGCGCCCGATGCGGTCGCCCAGGCTGCCCATCGTGCCGAGCAGGCCGGCGATCATGAAGCCGTGGATGTCGATGATGCCCAGCATCTGCTGCGCCGTGGCGCCGAGGCCCGGGGTGATGGCCGGGCCGGCCAGGTGCATATTCACCTACCGTCGGTACACGAGTTCGGGAGGGTCCATGACCGGAGTACGGATCCGGCAACGGGAGCAGACGCGGAAGGCCTTGATCCACGAGGCGCGGACGCTGTTCGCGCAGCGTGGCTACGGCGCGGTCGGACTGGCCGAGATCGTGGCCGCCGCGGGCGTCACCAAGGGCGCCCTCTACCACAGCTTCGACGGCAAGATCGGCCTGTTCCGCGAGGTCCTGGCCCAGGTCCAGGCGGAGGTGGCCGACCGTGTGTCCACATCGGTCTCCTCCGGTGCGGACCCCTGGACCTCGTTCGTCGCCGGCTGCCGGGCGTTCCTCTCGGTGTCCAACGACCCGGAGCTGTCGCGGATCATGCTCATCGACGGGCCCGCCGTCCTCGGCTGGTCGGAGTGGCGCCGGTTGGACGAGCAGACCTCCGCGCGTCATCTGGCGGAGTCGCTGCAGCAGCTCGTCGATGACGGGGTGATCGTGTCCCAGCCCGTCGAGCCGCTGACCCGGCTGCTGTCCGGCGCGATGAACGAGTCCGCTCTGTGGCTGGCCGAGTCCGGGCGTGCGGGGGACGGGGAAGCCGTCTGGAACGTCTTCCACGGACTGCTGTGTTCGCTCCGCGAGCGGCAGCCGCACGGGCCCGGTCGCGGCACGGCTGGTCAGGCGTCGGTGGTCCCGTCGGCGTCCGACGGTTCGGAGGCGTAGCGCCCCATCGGCTCGGCTCGTTCACCTCCGACGGTCCGGGCCGTACGCCGCGATCCGCTCCAGCGGCTCCAGCTCGTCGATCGTCAGCACCCCGTCCGGGAACGGCGCGAGGTAGGGCGCCTGCGGCTGCGACTCCCCGGCGTTGCGCAGGCCGCCGACGACGTCCGCCCCGAGCTCCCGCGCGAGGGCGACGTCGGCCGCCCCCGGCGCGACGACCGACGAGCGGGCCGGGGAGACCGGTGGGGGACACACACCCCGACAGTCGTCCGCGGGCGGCTCCGATTTCCGGGGAGCGGCGTCCCCACACCCGCAGCGGTCCGGCGGCCCCGCGCGCAGACGCGCCCGGGGGCCTGCGGCACCCGTGACGGACCGCCGGGGAGCCCACCGGGGCACGTGACGTGCCGCGTCGTTCCCGGTAGGTTCTGCTAGTGAACAGCTGATCACCTCACGACGGCGTGGGTGCGCGGAGCGCGGTCGTGGCCGAGGAGGACCCGCCGATGAACATCGCCACGCTCCTGCGCCGCAGTGCGGCCGACCACCCGGCGGACGTCGCGCTCCGGCTGGACGACGTGGAGATCGACTACGCCGGGTACGCCGAACGCGGCGCCCGCTTCGCCGCGCACCTGAGGCACACCGGGGTCGAGCCGGGGGAGCGGGTCGGGTTCCTCCTGCCGAACTGCCCCGAGTACCTGGTCGGGCTGCTCGGCACGTGGCAGGCCGGCGCGGTCGGCGTGCCGCTCAACCGGATGTTCCCCGACGCGGCGCTCCGCCACGTCGTGCGCGACTCCGGGCTGCGGGTGCTCGTGCTGCCCGCCGCGGACCGGGACCGGGTCGCCGCGCTGCTGGGCGACGAGTGCCCGGAGCTGCTGACGACCGACGGGTTCGCCGCGGCCCTGGCGGCCCACGAGCCCGCGGCCGACGTGCTGCCCCGGCTCGACGGCGAGGACGCCTGCATCATGTACACCTCGGGCTCGACCGGGGTGCCGAAGGGCGTGCGGCAGACCCACCGCAACCTCGCCGCCGAGGCGGAGGGCGCCATCGGCCGCTACCGGCTCACCGCCGCCGACCACGTGCTGAACTGCATGCCGCTGTTCCACGTCGGCGGCCTGCAGCTGGCGAGCCTGCCGTTGCTGCTGCTCGGCGGGCAGATCACGTTCATGCCGCGCTGGGACGTCGTGCGGTGGCTGGAGCTGGCCCAGGAGCTGCGTCCGACCTTCGGTGGCCTGATCTCCACGATGATGATCGACGTCGGCAACCGGACGGTGGGGTCGCCGGTGGTGCTCGACTCCTTCCGGATCTGCATGTTCGGCGGTTCCCGCACCCCCACGGCCGCGATCGAGCGGCTCGAGGCGGGGACCGGGATCGCGGGCGTGGAGATCTACGGCCAGACCGAGCAGAACGGCCTGGTGGTCACCTACGGCCCGGACGACGTGCGGCGTCCGGACTCGATGGGCACCCCGCTGGAGCAGATCGTGCGCACGCGGCTCGTACCCGTCGGCGGCGGCCCGGACCTGCGCCCGGGGGACGACGGCGTCGGCGAGCTCTGGGTCCGGGGGGACGCGGTCACACCGGGGTACTGGAACATCGACGTCCCGGAGAAGTGGTCGGCGGACGGCTGGTTCCGCACCGGTGACCTCATGTCGCAGGACGCGGACGGCTACCTGTACTACGTCGACCGGATCGACGACATGATCGTCTCGGGTGGGGAGAACGTGTTCCCGCAGATGGTGGAGGAGCACCTCGCCGACCATCCCGACCTGGCCGAGGTCGCGGTGATCGGCACGGCCCACGAGCGCTGGGTCGAGCAGGTGACCGCGGTGGTCGTCCCCAACAAGCCCGGCGTCACCGTGGAGCAGATCGCCGCCTGGTGCGCCGCCGACCCGAACCTGCGGGGGATGCACGGACCCAAGCGGATCGAGATCGTCGACGCGCTTCCCCGCACGGGCAGCGGCAAGCTCGACCGGCCCGAGCTGCGCGCGATGTTCCCCTGACCCGGCGCGGGGCCGCCGCCCCGGTCAGCCGGGCAGCAGGGCGACGGGGACGTCGACGAGGCGGCTGCGCAAGTACTCGCCCAGCCCCTTGGCCTGCGGGTCGGGGCGGGTGGCGGAGGCGACGCCGGCCCCCAGGATCCCGACCACGACGATGTTCAGTGCGCGCAGGTTCGGCAGGGCGAAGCGGCGGATCTCCAGCCCGGCGGCCTCCGGCAGCAGCTCGCGGACGCGCTCGACGGTGAGGTGGCCGCGCAGCCACGCGTACTCGTCGTCGGTGCGGGTCCAGAGCCCGATGTTCGCGTTGCCGCCCTTGTCGCCGGAGCGGGCCGCCGCGATCTCGCCCAGCGGCAGCCGCCGGGTGGCCCCCGCCACGGGTGCCGGCACGACCGGCTCGGCCGGGGCGGGGATCCCGGCGGTGACCGGGCTGTGCGGCACCGGTGTCGTGGTGCCGTCGGGCAGCGTGACCAGGTGCTCCACCTCGGAGGCGGGCACCAGGGTGGGCCAGTACACGCCGAAGGCGCTCTCGGACGAGGGTGGCGTCGTGGTGTGGAAGCCCGGATAGCCGCCGAGGGCGAGCTCCATCGTGGTGTTGGAGAAGGCCCGCCCGACCGTGCGTCGGTCGGGATCCTTCACGGTGACCCGCAGGTGGGCGGTGGCCTCGGCGTTGGTGGGGGCGTCGGGGTGGTCGAAGCGCAGCAGCTGCGCGTCGAACTCGGCGAAGCGCTCCCGCCCGCCCAGCAGCTCGACGAGCTGCTGCTCGGCCCAGGCGGCCTTCTCCTCGATCCGGGTGCCGGTGAGCACGAGGGTCATGGTGTTGCGGTAGCCGCCCTCGTAGTTCAGCGCCACCTTGAGCCGGTCGGTGGGCGCGCTGCCTCGGGTGCCGGAGATCAGTACGCGGTGCTCGCCGTCCTGCGTGAGCTGCAGCGAGTCGAAGTGCGCCACGGCGTCCGGGCCGAGGTAGGCGGGTTCGCCGATCTCGTAGAGCAGCTGGGCGGTGACGGTGCCCGGCGAGACGAGCCCGCCGGTGTCCGCGTGCTTGGTGATCACGCTGGACCCGTCGGCGGCGACCTCGGCGATCGGGAAGCCGGGGTAGCGGCGGTCGGTGATCTCCTCGAAGAAGGAGTAGTTCCCGCCGGTGGCCTGCGGGCCGCACTCGATGACGTGCCCGGCGGCCATGGCGCCGGCGATCGCGTCGAAGTCGGTGCGCTCCCAGCCGTGCCACCACGCGGCGGGGCCGACGACCACGGAGGCATCGGTGACCCGCCCGGTGACGACGACGTCCGCATCGGCGCGCAGGGCCTCGGTGATGCCCCATGCGCCCAGGTAGGCGTTGGCGGACACCGGGTTCACCCCCGCGTCGGCGAGCGTGACGCCGGTGTCGAGGTGGGCCAGGGTGTGCCCGGCGGCCTGGATGTCGTCGAGCCGGTCGACCAGGTCGTCGCCGTGCACGTAGGCGATCCGCGGGGCGAGGCCGAGCCGCTGCGCCAAGGCGGTGAGGTCGGACGCCAGCCCGGCGGGGTTGAGCCCGCCCGCGTTCGACACGATCCTGATGCCGCGGTCCAGGCAGGTGCCCAGCACGTGCTCGACCTGGGTGAGGAAGGTCTTCGCGTAGCCGCTGGTCGGGTCCTTCCGCCGCGCCTTGTAGAGGATCAGCATCGTCAGCTCGGCGAGGTAGTCGCCGGTCAGCACGTCGATCGGCCCGCCCTCGACCATCTCCCGCGCGGCGGTGATGCGGTCGCCGTAGAAGCCGGAGCAGTTGCCGATGCGCACCGGTGCGCGGGTCATGCGGGCCCTCCTGCGGGGGTACGGGTCGGGGCGGGGAACGCCGCGGTGACGGCGCCGGGGGCGCGGCCGGGGCCGGGCGGGTTGGCGAAGGTCTGGGCGATCGAGACCCAGTCGGCGGCGACCGGCCCGGTCGTGGCCACGTCGGTGTCGTCGGGGTGCCTGCGCTGGGTCGCGACCAGGCAGAAGCCCAGGGCGGAGCCGGTGACCCGGTCCGCGGCGTCCTCCGGGCCCCAGGTCCACAGCGCGCCGGAGGGGGCGACCAGCTCCACCCGCACGGGCGCCTCCGGGACCTCACGGCCGTTGTTGCGGAAGGTGAAACCGAAGGTCTGCACCCCCAGGTGGGCGACGTGGCGCAGCCGGTCCGTCGGCTCCCGGAGCATCCCGAGTGCGTCGGCGACGTCCTGGCCGTGCGCCCAGGTCTCCATCAGCCGGGCGGTGACGGAGGACAGGGCGCTCATGTCCGGCCCGTACCAGGGCAGCCGGGTCTTCGGCCCGATGCCGCGGAAGGTGCTGACGAGGGCGTCGCGGGCCCCGGCGAACCAGGCCCGGACCTCCTCGGCCCGCAGACCCGCGTGGTCCGCGGCGATCCGGTCGGGGAAGCCGGGCCCGAGCTCCTGCAACCCGTCCGCCCGCGTGCGGAAGGTCGCCGGGTCCGTCGCCGCGAGGGTGGCCGCCTCGTCGAACCAGGCGAGGTGGGTGAGCTGGTCGCGGACGGTCCAGCCCTCGGCCGGCGTGGGGCCGCCGATGGCGGCGTCGTCGAGATCGGCGACCATCGCGCGGACGACCGCGCTCTCGGCCTCCAGGTCGTCGAGGACCGTCTCCATGGTCACCATGGTCAGGCCCCCTGCCAGACGGGGGCACGCTTCTCCCGGAACGAGAGCGGGCCCTCCTGGGCGTCCTGCGACAGGTAGACCGGTTCCCAGATCTCCTCGGCACGCTCGTAGGCCTCGGCGCGGGTGTGGCTCGCCGACAGGTACACGGTCCGCTTGGCCGCGAGCACCGACAGCGGGGCGTTGGCCGCGATCCGCTCGGCCAGCCGCTGGGTGTGCCCGCGCAGCTCGGCGGCGGGCACCACGTCGTTGACCAGCCCGTGGCCCTGCGCCTCGGCCGCGCCGATCGGGTCGCCGGTGAGCAGGATCTTCATCGCGACCCGCGGCGGGACCAGCCAGGACAGCGGCGCGGCCCACGGGGAACCGCGACCGATCCTGACCTCGGACACCGCGAAGCGGGCGTGCTCGGCGGCCACCACCAGGTCGCACTGCTGGGCCAGGAGGAACCCGCCGCCGTAGGCGATCCCGTTGACCGCCGCGATCGTCGGCTTGGGGACGTCGATGTTGCGGCCGAGCTGGGGCAGGAAGTCCGGGGGCGGGACCCGGAGCGCGACGTCGTTCATCTCCTTGAGGTCGCCGCCCGCGCAGAACGCCTTCTCCCCGGAGCCGGTCAGCACCAGGACCTTCGCCGTGTCGTCGGCGTTGAACCGGTGGACGCCGTCGAACAGGCCCTCGCGGACGGCCCTGCTGAGGGCGTTGCGGGCCTCGGGGCGGTCGATCGTCAGCCAGGCGACGCCGTCGGTCACCTCGTAGGTCACGTCGCTCATGTCAGGCCTGCGCCTCCTCGATGACGGCGAGGACCTCGCCGGACTCCACGGTGTCCCCGACCTGCACGCCCAGCTCGGCGACGGTGCCGGCGACCGGGGCGCGCACCAGGTGCTCCATCTTCATGGCCTCGAACACCACGACGACCGCACCCCGCTCGACCTGCTGCCCGACCCCGGCCGCGACCCGGACGACGGTGCCGGGCATGGGCGCGAGCAGCGAGCCGGGGGCGGCGTCGGTGCCGGGCTCGGGCAGCCGGGCCCGCTCGGTCAGTGTGGTGGCGCCGAGCGCGCTGTCGACGTGGACGGTGTCGCCGACGCGGTGCACCCGCACGGCGCGCCGCACACCGCCGACCTGCAGGTCGACCCGGTCCGCGGTGGCGGCGAGCACGGCCGCGCCCGGGAGCGCGGTCCCGTTCACGCCGGCCTCGAGCGTGCCGCGGCCGAGCCGGTAGGTCACGTCGAGGTCGGTGTCGCCGGCCCGGTACTCCGCGTGCTGGAAGGCGCTGCGGACGTTCCGCCAGCCCGACGGCACCGGCTGCTGGACCGCGGCGCCCGCCCGGCGGTCCGCCTGGTCGGCCAGGGCGGCGACGAGGGCGTGCACGGCGAGGGTGGACTCCGCCGGGGTGCCGACGAGTGCGGTGGGCTGATGGCGGGTGAGGTAGCCGGTGTCGGTCCGCCCGGCCAGGAACTCCGGCTCGCGCAGGACGGCGACGAGCAGGTCCCGGTTGGTGACCGGGCCGTGGATCTCGGCCTCGGACAGCGCCCGCGCGAGCTTCCGGGCGGCCTCGGTGCGGGTGCGGCCGTGCGCGATCACCTTGGCCAGCATCGGGTCGTAGTGCGTCCCGACCACCGAGCCGTCCCGCACACCGGTGTCGACGCGCACACCGGGCAGGGCGGGCACGGAGAACCGGTGGAGGGTCCCCGACCCGGGCAGGTAGTCCCGGCTCGGGTCCTCGGCGTAGAGCCGGGCCTCGATCGCGTGCCCGGTGATGGTGGCCCCGGTGGCCTCCACGGGCAGCGGCTCGCCCTCGGCGACCGCGATCTGCAGCGCCACCAGGTCGAGGCCGGTGATCTCTTCGGTGACCGGGTGCTCGACCTGCAGACGGGTGTTGACCTCGAGGAAGAAGAACTCGCCGTCCTGCGCCATGACGAACTCGACGGTCCCGGCGCCGGTGTAGCCGATCGCCGCACCCGCGGCGACGGCGGCGTCCCCGAGACGGGTGCGCAGCGCGTCGTCGACGGCGGGGGAGGGGGCCTCCTCCACGATCTTCTGGTATCGGCGCTGGATCGAGCACTCCCGCTCGAACAGGTGCACCACGGTGCCGTGCGTGTCGCCGAAGATCTGCACCTCGACGTGGCGCGGGTCCTCGACGAACCGTTCGAGGAACACGGTGCCGTCGCCGAAGGCCGACGCGGCCTCGCGCCGGGCCCCGGTCACGGCGTCGACCACCTCGGACGCGGAGCGGACGATGCGCATGCCGCGTCCGCCACCGCCGAAGGCGGCCTTCACCAGCAGCGGGTAGCCGATGCCGTCGGCGAGGGCGGAGACGGCGGCGGCGTCGGCCTGTGCGGCGTCGTCGATCGTGGCGCCGGGCAGGACGGGCACGCCCGCCTTCTCCATCAGCTCCTTCGCCGCGATCTTCGAGCCCATCGCCTCGATGGCCTCGACCGGCGGGCCCACGAACGTGATGCCGGCGGCCGCGCAGGCGCGGGCGAAGTCCGCGTTCTCGGACAGGAAGCCGTAGCCGGGGTGGATCGCGTCGGCGCCGGTGAGCAGCGCGGCCTCGATGATCAGGTCGGCGCGCAGGTAGGTCTCCGACGGGGCGGCGCCGGGGAGCCGCACCGCCTCGTCGGCGGCCTCGACGAACAGGGCGTCGGTGTCCGGGTCGGAGTGGACGGCGACCGTGACGATGTCCAGGGCCCGCGCGGAGCGGATGATCCGTTCGGCGATCTCCCCGCGGTTGGCCACCAGCAGCTTGTGGATGGTCATGCCTCACTCACATCCGGAAGACGCCGTAGCCACGCTGGCCGGCGACGATGTTCGAGTGCGCGGTCGACAGGGCGATGCCGAGCACGGTGCGGGTGTCACGGGGGTCGATCAGGCCGTCGTCGTAGAGCCGGGCCGTGACGAAGAAGGCGTGCGACTCCTGCTCGATCTGGGCCTCGACGGCGGCGCGGTTGCGCTCGTCGGCCTCGGCGTCGAACTCCCGGCCCGACGACGCGGCGGACTGCCTGGCGACGATCGACATCACGCCGGCGAGCTGCGCGGCGCCCATGACGGCGAGCCGGGAGCCCGGCCAGGCGAACATCAGCCGCGGGTCGTAGGCGCGTCCGGACATGCCGTAGTTCCCGGCGCCGAAGGACGCGGCCAGGTTCAGCGTGATGTGCGGGACCTTGCTGTTCGCCACCGAATTGATCATCTTGGAGCCGTCCTTGATGATCCCGCCCTGCTCGTAGCTCTTCCCCACCATGTAGCCGGTGGTGTTCTGCAGGAAGATCAGGGGCGTGTCCGTCTGGTTCGCCAGCTGGATGAACTCCGAGGCCTTCTTGGCCTCCTCGCTGAACAGCACGCCGCGGGCGTTGGCGAGGATGCCCACGGGGTAGCCGTGGATCGACGCCCAGCCGGTGACGAGGCTGGTGCCCCACAGCGGCTTGTAGTCGCCGAACCGGGAGCCGTCGACCACGCGGGCGATCACCTCGCGCGGGTCGAAGGGCACCTTGATGTCCGACGGCGCGATGCCCAGCAGCTCGTCGGGGTCGTGGACCGGCTCGTCGGCGGGCAGCGTGGGACCGGGGCCGAGCTTGCGCCAGTTGAGTTCGGAGACGATCCGGCGCCCGATCCGGATGGCGTCGCGCTCGTCGACGGCGAAGTGGTCGCACAGGCCGGAGACCTTGGCGTGCATCGCGGCGCCGCCGAGCTCCTCGTCGTCGGACTCCTCTCCGGTGGCCATCTTCACCAGCGGCGGGCCGCCGAGGAACACCTTGGCCTGCTGGTCGACCATCACGGCGTGGTCGCACATGCCGGGCACATAGGCGCCGCCCGCGGTGGAGTTGCCGAAGACGAGCGCGATCGTCGGGATCGCCATCGAGGACAGCTCGGTCAGGTCGTGGAAGATCTTGCCCGCGGGCACGAACAGCTCGGACTGGGTGGGCAGGTCCGCCCCGCCGGACTCGACGAGGTTGATCGTGGGGAGCCGGTTGATGCGCGCGATCTCCAGGGCGCGCAGCGTCTTCCGCAGCGAGTACGGGTTCATCGCGCCACCGCGGACGGTGGGGTCGTGGGCGATGATCATGCACTCGACGCCGGAGACGACGCCGATCCCGGTCACGATGGAGGCGCCCACGGTGAACGGGGTGCCCCAGGCCGCGAGCGAGGAGAGCTCGAGGAACGCGGCGTCGCGGTCGAGGAGCAGCTCGATGCGCTCCCGGACGAGCAGTCGCCCGCGGTCGCGGTGGCGCTGCTGGTAGCGCTCGCCGCCCCCGGCGATGGCGGTCCGGACCTGCTCGTCGAGCTCGGCCAGGACCGTCTCCGCGTGCGCGCGGTTGGCGAGGTAGACCTCGTCCGAGGTGTCGAGCGCGGAGCGCAGGACGGTCGTCACGGGTGTCCCCCCTGGTCCGAGCGGGCCGGGCCCGGGCCGTGTTCCCGGAGGTCCCTGTGCCCGGAGCTCTCCCGAACGTCCACATCGACTCCTCTGCGCATCCGGCCGGCCGGGCGTCGTCGCCCGCAACGAGTGCATCGTCGTTCACTAACCATGCCGGTGGCAAGTCCTGTCGCCACCACCGGCCGGGCCCGGCGCGGGCGCGTCCGGACCCGCATGGGCGGCCCGGCCGCGGCGTCGCGCCGGCGCCCGGGAAGTTGTGAACGACGAGTGACTAAGGGCTTGTGGTCGGCAGGTGATGCCGCGATGCTGTCCGCCTCAGGTGAGCTCGGCAAGGAGGCTGGTGTGGACCTGCAGGGACAGCTCGGGACGATCGATGTCACGCGCCTGCGCGGACGGCGTGCGGTGAACCGCTGGGAGCGGACCTCGGTCGGGGACGTGTTCGAGCGCCTGACCTGGAGCTACCCCGAGAAGACCGCGCTCACCGGCCGGCCCGGTGCCTACGGCGAGGAGCGGTTCGCCTCCGTCACCTACCGCGAGGCCGACGGGATCACCAGCCAGGTCGCCCACGCCCTCGCGGCCCGGGGGCTGGAGCCGGGCGCGCGGGTGCTGCTGTTCTGCGAGAACTCCGTCGAGGCCTACCTGGCCAAGGTCGGTGTCGCGAAGGCGGGCATGGTGGCCGTACCGGTGAACCCCGCCCTCGCCCCGGACGTGCTCGAGCACCTGATCGGACAGGCCGAGCCGGGCCTGGCCATCGTCGACGCGGAGCTGTGGCCGCGGGCCGAGCAGGCGTTCACCGCCACCGGCCTGCGGGTCGGCGCCACGATCGCGATCGGCGGCGGGCCCGTCGCGGGGAGCCCGAGCTTCGGGGGTCTCCTCGACGGTCTGCCGACGACCGAGCCCGACGTCGAGATCCACGCGGACGACATCTGGGAGATCCTCTACACCTCGGGCACCACGGCGATGCCCAAGGGCGTGATGATCTCGCACGGGTCGACCCACCTCGCCGCGCTGAACTTCACGGTCTCGCTGACCCGCGGCCTGCGGGTGGAGACCGACCTCAGGGTCGCCACCGCGCTGCCGATGATCTACCACGTCGGCGACCAGATCTTCACCTTCTCGGCGTTCCTGGCCGGTGGCTCCCTGGTGCTCGGCCGGCGCCCGCTGCCCGACCAGCTCGTGGCCACGATCGCCGAGGAGCGCCCGACCGCGCTGTGGGCGGGCTCCCCGCAGTTCGTCGCCGCGATCGACGCCGTGGCGGAGCGGACGGGCGCGGACCTGTCCAGCCTGACCGTGCTGGTGTACGGCTGGGGAGCCCTCGAACCGGCCGTGTACGCGCGGCTGCAGGACCGGGCCCCCGGCCTCGTGGTGCTGGGCATCTTCGGGCAGACCGAGGCGATCGCCTGCCACCGGTTCTGGCCCGCCACGTGGAGCGAGGTCTACGCGCGGACGGCTCCGTCGGTGAACTACGTCGGCGTCCCGAGCCCGCTCCTCGCCTCCGACGTCGTCGACGAGACCGGGGTGTCGGTTCGGGACACCCCGCACGTCCCGGGCGAGGCGGTGTACCGCAGCCCCGTCGTCACGGCGGGCTACTACCTGAACGAGGAGGCCACGCGGGAGGCGTTCCGCGGAGGCTGGTTCCACTCCGGGGACAGCGCATCCGTCGACGAGGACGGTCTGCGGATCATGGTGGACCGCTTCAAGGACATCGTGAAGTCCGGTGGCGAGAACGTCTCCAGCCTGCGGGTGGAGTCCGTCCTGCACGGGCACCCGGCCGTGGAGAAGGCGGCGGTGATCGGGCTGCCGCACCCCCGCTGGGGCGAGGCCGTCACGGCGGTCGTCGTGCTGCGGGAGGGCGCGGAGGCCGACGCGGAGTCGATCATCGCGCACTGCCGGGCGACGCTGGGCGGGTACGAGACGCCGAAGGCGGTCGTGTTCGTGGACGGTCTGCCCGAGACCGTGGGCGGGAAGGTCCTGAAGTACCGGCTCCGGGCGCGGCACGGCGCCCTGTTCGAGCAGGTCTGAGCGCGGACGATGCGCCCCGGCGCGGCCGGCCCGCGGCCCCGCCGGGGCGGGCCGCGGGACGACCGGCACACCGGTCACGCCCAGCGCAGCGGGTCGTCCTCCAGTGCGGAGCGGTCCCAGCGCCCGAGGTCCGCGGCGGCCCCGTAGGTCGTGCGGAGGAACTCGGCGACCGCGCGGTCCGGGTCCGGTGCGGCGCGGGCGATCTCGTAGGGCAGCAGGAACTGCTGGAAGTCCGCGCTGTAGAAGGCACCGTCGGGGCCGACCGGGGCCTCGGCGAAGCCGTCGGGCGCGGGGTAGGCGTAGGAGTAGAAGGCGCCCTCCTCGCCGCCACCGGGCCAGAAGCCGCAGCTGGACAGCTCCCGCGAGTAGCCCTCGACCATGACCCAGTCGCCGCAGTTGGGCACTCCGCCCGGGTGCGGTGGCGCCGTCCGACCGGAGAAGCGGGTGCAGGCCAGGTCCATGCCGCCCCAGAAGAAGTGCACCGGGCTGACCTTGCCGACGAAGTGCGACCGGAACTCACCGATCACCCGGTTCGCCTGCAGCAGCTGCCGCCAGAACAGGGTGGCCGCCTCGGCGTCGTAGGAGGCGTGGGTGTGGTCCTCGGCGAACGGGATCGCCGGGTCGACCTCGTTGGGGTGCGGCCGGATCGGCGCGGAGACCCCGAGCCTGTCGAGCACGTCCAGGACCGTGCCGTAGAACTCGGCGACCGGCATCGGCGCCAGCCCGAAGCCGAGCGCGCCGCCGTCGCTGCTGCGGACCTCGAGCCGGTGGCCCAGCAGGTCCAGCTCGATCTCGAAGGCCCCGGTGCCGAACGGGACCGCCGACGTCGTCAGCCCGCGCGGGCCCACGTACAGCGTCACCTGCCACCAGTGGTTGAGCAGCGGGGCGTGGGCCATGCGGATCTTGCCCACGATCTGGGTCCACATGTGCAGGGTCTCGCGGGTGGCGGTCCAGTCCGCCACGCGCAGGCTCGGCCAGCTCGTCGTCGTGCTGCTCATCGGGTCTCCTCGTGGGCGTGGGTCGGCCGTCGCCCGCGTCAGCGGTACTCGGGGTTGGTGTGCCCGGGGTGTGTGCCGTCGTCCCAGGCCGTGCGCTGGTTGCCGTGGGCCGGGAACCCGCCCGCGCCCCGGATCATCGCAGCGAGGTGCATCAGGTTGTAGGTCATGAACGCGATGTTGCGGTTGGTGAAGTCGTTCTCCGGACCGCCGGAACCCTCGTCCAGATAGGACAGGCCGGGGCCGACCTCGCCGAGCCAGCCGGCGTCGGCCTGGGGCGGGACGGTGAACCCGATGTGCTGGAGGCTGTAGAGGATGTTCATCGCGCAGTGCTTGAGGCCGTCCTCGTTGCCGGTGAGCAGGCACCCGGCGACGCGGCCGTAGTAGGCGTACTGGCCGCGGGGGTTCAGCACGCCCGAGTGGCCGTACAGGCGCTCGATGACCCGCTTCGTCACGGAGCTGTTGTCGCCCAGCCAGATCGGCCCGCCGATGACGAGGATGTCGGCGGCGAGGACGCGGTCGAGCAGTGCGGGCCACGCGTCGGTGTCCCAGCCGTGCTCGGTCATGTCGGGGCGGACGCCGGTCGCGATGTCGTGGTCGACGGCGCGGAACCGGTCGACGCCGACCCCGTTCGCCTCCATGATCTCGATGCTGCGGTCGATGACGCCCTGGGTGTGGCTGCGGCCGGGGGAGCGGTTGAGGGTGCAGTTGACGTAGGTCGCACGGAGCCCGGTGAAGTCCGGACTCCCGGACGGCGCGGACGCATCGGTGGGTGCGGGGCGGGTCACCCGGCGAGTGTCGGGTCCGGCCGGTCCCGGCGGATCGGTCACCGGATCGGTCGCCGGGACGATCCGGACGACGTGGTTACGGTGGTGCGACGGATCGGCCGTGCCACGGTCGCCGGCGGGACGGGGCTGCGGGGGATCATGGAGCTGTTCGGGCGGCGTACCGAGACCGCGGCGCTGGAACGGTTGCTGGCACGCGCGGCCGGCGGCGCGGGTGCGGCGCTCGTGCTGTGGGGGGAGCCGGGAATCGGCAAGACCGCACTGGTCGACCACGTCGTCGACGCCGCGTCCGGGGTCACGGTGCTCCGGACCCGGGGTACCCGGATCGAGACGGGGCTCGCCTTCGGCGCACTGCACGCGCTGCTGTGGCCGGTGCTGGACCGGCTCGACGAGCTCCCGGACCCGCAGGCCGCCGCGCTGCGCGGCGCGTTCGGGATCAGCCGGGACCCGGCCAACCGGTTCCTCATCGGCGCGGCCGTGGTGTCGCTGCTCTCCGGCCTGGCCCGGGAGCGGCCGGTGCTCGTCGTCGTCGACGACGCGCAGTGGGTCGACGAGGCGACGGCGCACTGTCTGGGCTTCCTCGCGCGCCGGGTGCGGACCGAGCCGGTCCTGGTGATCCTGACCGACCACGCGGACCCGTCCCCGGGGCCGTGGGACGGGGTGCCGGCGCTGGAGGTCGTGGGCCTCACCGACGACGCCGCCCGCCGGCTGGTCGCCGCCGCCGTCCCCGGCGCCGACGAGGCCCTCGTCGAGGGCACGGTCGCGACGGCGGGGGGCAACCCGCTCGCGCTGCAGGAGCTGCCCACCGTCGCCCGCGACGCCCGCGACGGGGCGTC
>NZ_WWFY01000418.1:0-6746 GCF_009864975.1 Pseudonocardia sp. SID8383 | reverse complement strand
GGCCCCGTCCCGCGCGCCGACTCGGTCGAGCGCGCCGCGGTGCTGCGGCTGTGCACCCGGCCCCGGTCGGTGTCGGAGGTCGCGGCGCTGGCCGCGGTGCCGCTGGGCGTCGCCCGGGTGCTCATCGACGACCTCGCCTCCGAGGGGCGCCTGGTGGTGCACGGTGTGTCCTCGGCGGAGGACGGGCCGAGCGTCGCGTTGATGGACCGGGTGCTGGCCGGGCTGCGCCGGCTCTGACCCGCCGGGCCCGCGGGTGTCCTGCGGGGCCCGCGCGCCGGGGCCAGGATGGGGACATGACCGATCCCCGTCCCGTCCGCATCGGACTGCAGCTGCAGCCCCAGCACGCCGACTACGCCGACATCCGCCGCACCGTGGCCGCCGCCGAGGAGGCCGGCGTCGACGTCGTCTTCAACTGGGACCACTTCTTCCCGCTCTACGGCGAGCCCGACGGCAAGCACTTCGAGTGCTGGACCATGCTCGGCGCCTGGGCCGAGGCGACCTCCCGGGTGGAGATCGGCGCCCTGGTGACCTGCAACAGCTACCGCAACCCCGAGCTGCTCGCCGACATGGCCCGCACCGTCGACCACATCTCCGACGGCCGGCTGATCCTGGGCATCGGCTCCGGCTGGTTCCAGCGCGACTACGACGAGTACGGCTACGAGTTCGGCACCGCGGGCGGCCGGCTGAACGACCTGGCCGCGGCCCTGCCCCGCATCCGGAGCCGCTGGTCGGCGCTCAACCCGGCGCCGACCCGCGACATCCCGATCCTCATCGGCGGCGGGGGCGAGAAGAAGACCCTGCGCTACACCGCCGAGCACGCCGGCATCTGGCACGGCTTCGGCGACGTCGACACCGTCACCCGCAAGAGCGGCATCCTCGACGGGCACTGCCGCGACATCGGCCGCGACCCGGCCGATATCGAACGCTCGGTCGGCGTCGAGGGCGCCCCGGAGGACGACGGCGCCGCCCTGTACGACGCCGGGGTGCGCCTGTTCACCGTCGGCCAGGACGGCCAGGGCGGCTACGACCTGTCCCGGCTGAAGGACTGGATCGCCTGGCGCGACGAGCGCAACGGCTGAGCTCAGAGGGCACGCAGGAACGGGTCCCGGATCAGGTCCGGGACCCGTTCCGCGACGACCGCGGGTGCGTAGTACCAGCCCTGCGCGTTGGCGCAGCCGTACTCGCGCAGCCGCGCCGCCTGCTCCCGGGTCTCCACCGCCTCGGCGGTGACCTCCAGGTCCAGCGCGGAGGCCAGCGAGATCAGCGTGCGCAGGATGACGTCGTCGCGCTCGGCGGTCCCGGCCAGGAAGTGCCCGGCCAGCTTGAGCCGGTGCACCGGCAGGTGCCGCAGATAGGCGAGGTTGGAGTAGCCGGTCCCGAAGTCGTCGATGGCGATCTTCACGCCGAGCCGGTCGAGCTCGCGCAGCGTGGCCAGCGGCCGGCCGGGGGAGCCCATCAGGTCGGACTCGGTCAGCTCGACCTGCAGCAGCTCCGGCGGCCAGTCGTGGCGCTCCAGCGTCGCCGCGACGTCGGCGACCAGGTCCGACTCGGTCACCTGCCGGGCGGCGACGTTCACGCTGATCGTCAGCGGCCTGTCCGGGTACGCGTCGGCCCAGACCCGGCCCTGCCGGCACGCCTCGTCGAGGACCCGGCGGCCCAGCGGCACGACCAGCCCGGTCTCCTCGGCGAGCGGGATGAACCGGTCCGGGCCCAGCAGCTGCCCGTCGGGGCGCTGCCAGCGCACCAGCGCCTCGACCCCGATGGTCTGCTCGTCGGCCAGGCGCACCAGGGGCTGGTAGACGACCACGAAGTCGTCGCGGCGCAGCGCCTCGGGCATCTGCGAGGACAGCTCGAAGCGGGCGACGTCGTCGCGGTGGCGGTCGCGGTCGTAGAGCACGTAGCGCCCGCGGCCGGCCCGCTTGGCCGAGTAGAGGGTGGTGTCGGCGGCGGCGATCAGCTCGTCGGTGCCCAGCTCGCCGTCGTGGCGCACCACCCCGACGCTGGCCGAGATCACGATGTCGCGGCCGTCGACGCGCACCGGGCGGCGCACGGTCCCCAGCGCGCGGGTCGCGACCTCCTCCAGCTCGGCCCGGTCGGCGGTGCGCGGCACCAGCACGACGAACTCGTCGCCGCCCATCCGCGCGACGAGGTGCCCGCCGGGCTCCAGCGCGCCCCGGAGCCGGTCGGCCAGGACCTGCAGCAGCCGGTCCCCGGCCTGGTGGCCCAGGGTGTCGTTGACGACCTTGAACCCGTCCAGGTCCAGATAGCAGACCCCCGGGCGGGCACCGGAGGAGCCCGCGTCGATCGCGGTGCGCAGGCGTTCGAAGAACAGCGACCGGTTCGGCAGCCCGGTCAGCGGGTCGTGCGACGCCTGGTGGGCCAGGCTCTCCTGCATCAGCAACTGGTCGGTCACGTCGGACACCACCGCGACGAGCAGCTGCTCGTCACCGCCGACCGGGCCGAGCAGGGTGACCACGGCGTCGATCCACACGTCGCTGTCGTCGGCGCGCCGGACCGGGCGGACCACCCGGAGCCGGTCCAGGGAGCCGTCGAGCAGCCGCGGCCGCTCCGCCCACACCTCCGGCGCCGACTCCCGGGGCACGAAGTCGGTGACCCGCATCCTCAGCAGCTGTGCGGGCGTGTACCCGGACATGACGGCGGCGGTCTCGTTCACCTCGACGAGCCGCCCGTCCGGGTCGAAGATCACGATCCCGACGGCCGCGGAGTCGACGACGGTCCGCAGCCGCAGGTCCGAGCGACGGCGGGCCTCCTCGGCGACGCGGCGGGCCTCCAGCGCGGCCCGGGTGACCTGCTCGTGCTCGGCGAGGACCAGGCTGCGGGTGGCCTCGGTGAACCCGCGGGCGAACGCCGCCAGCACGGCCGCGATCCGCCGGACCCGGGCGGCGGTGTCCGCGGCAGGCTCCAGGTGCGCCCCCAGCAGCTCCATCCCGATCTCCAGGCAGCCCGGCTGGTGGATGCGCGCCCGCACCAGGTCCCCGCCGGCGGCCGCCGGGAGGGCCGGGTCGTACCGCTCCGCGAGCGCGGCCTCCCGCAACTGGCCGGTCACCCGGTCGAGGACCGGGCGGAGCTCGGTGGCCGGCAGCACCGAGTGCCGGGCCAGCTCCGAGGCCCAGGGACCGGCGAGGTCGGCGGGGTCGGGGAGTGCTGCGGGGACGAGCGCCCGTCCGTGGTCGGCGCGAGCAGCGGCGACGTCGGCCTGCTGCATCCACCGCCCCCGTTCGCTCCGGTGGGAGGGACTTCCCTCATGATCGGGATGATCGGTGAACACCGTAACCGATCCGACCCGCCCGGTGGGGCCGACCGGGTTACGTCGGCGCCCCGCGACGGGCCGGTCGGGTCAGACCGGCGACCCGTCGGTCACCTCCGTCACCCACACGACGGCCTCACCGGCCTCGTCGGAGGCAGCGAGGTCCACCTCGGCGGTGATCGCCCAGTCCCGGTCGCCTGCCGGGTCGTCGAGGACCTGGCGCACCAGCCAGCGGTCGGCCTCCTCGGTGAGGTCGAACAGCTCGGGCCCGCGCGCGTCCGGCCCGAAGCCGATCCGGTCGTGGATCGCGAAGTAGGGGGCCAGGGCGTCCCGCCAGCGGTCGGCGGTCCAGCCGGCGTCGGCGTCGAGGTCGCCCAGCTCGGCGTAGCGGCCCATCGCCGCGAGCTCCACCCGGCGGAACAGCGCGTTGCGCACCATGACCCGGAACGCGCGGGCGTTGCCGGTGACCCCGGTCGGCGTGGCGACGGCGACCTCGGCCCCCGGCGGCAGCACCTCCCCGTCGGCACCCGCCCCGGCGGCGAGCTTCTCCCACTCGTCGAGCAGCGAGGAGTCGGTCTGGCGGACCAGCTCGCCCAGCCACTCCACGAGGTCGGTGAGCTCCTCGGTGCGGGCGTGCTCGGGCACGGTCTGGCGCAGCGCCCGGTAGGCGTCGGCCAGGTAGCGCAGCACGAGGCCCTCGGAGCGGGCGAGCTGGTAGTGCGAGACGTACTCGGTGAACGTCATCGCCCGCTCGCTCATGTCCCGGACCACCGACTTCGGCGACAGGACGGCGTCGGCGACCCACGGTGCGCCGCGGCGGTAGGTCTCCAGCGCCGCGTGCAGCATCTCGTCGAGGGGCTTGGGGTGGGTGACCTCCTCCAGGCGGGCCATCCGCTCCTCGTACTCGATGCCGTCGGCCTTCATCGCCGCGATCGCCTCGCCGCGGGCCTTGTTCTGCTGGGCGGCGAGGATCTGGCGGGGGTCGTCGAGGGTCGACTCGATCACCGAGAGCACGTCGAGGGCGTAGGTCGGAGACTCCCGGTCGAGGAGCTCGAACACCGCCAGCGCGAACGGCGACAGCGGCTGGTTGAGTGCGAAGTCCAGCTGCAGCTCGTCGACCACCCGCGCCCGTGGACGGGTCGCACCGTCCACGGTGTACTGCTCGACGACGCCGGAGGTGCGCAGCGCCCGGTAGATCGCGATCGCCCGCAGCATGTGCTTCAGCTGCCGCTTGCGGGGCTCGTGGTTGTCGGTGAGCAGGTGCTCCATCGCGGCGTAGGTGTCCCCGCCGCGCGACACGACGTTGAGCAGCATCGCGTGGGTGACCTCGAAGTGGCTCGTCAGCGGCTCCGGCCGGGCCTGCTGCAGCTTCTCGAACGAGGTCTCCGACCAGCCGACGAAACCCTCGGGCGGCTGCTTGCGCGCTACCTTGCGGCGCTTCTTCGGGTCGTCGCCCGCCTTGGCCAGTGCCTTGGCGTTCTCGATGTCGTGCTCGGGGGCCTGCGCGACGACGGTGCCGACGGTGTCGTACCCGGCCCGCCCGGCGCGGCCGGCGATCTGGTGGAACTCGCGGGCCTTGAGGGGGCGCACGCGGCGCCCGTCGTACTTGGACAGGGCGGTGAACAGCACCGTGCGGATCGGCACATTGATGCCGACGCCGAGGGTGTCGGTACCGCAGATGACCTTGAGCAGGCCGGCCTGGGCGAGGGTCTCCACCAGCCGCCGGTAGCGGGGGAGCATCCCCGCGTGGTGCACGCCGATCCCGTGGCGCACCAGGCGGGACAGGGTGCGGCCGAAGCCGGAGGTGAACCGGAACGCCCCGATCGTCTCGGCGATCGCGGCCTTGTCCTCCTTGGAGGTGACGTTGACGCTCATCAGCGCCTGCGCCCGTTCGACGGCGGCCTGCTGGGTGAAGTGCACGACGTAGACCGGCGCCTCACGCGTCGACAGCAGCTCGGTGATCGTCTCGTGCAGCGGCTCGACGACGTAGCGGAAGTGCAGCGGCACCGGCCGCTCCACCGAGGTGATCTCCGCGGTCTCCCGCCCGGTGCGCCGGGTCAGATCCTCCGCGAAGAACGACGTGTCGCCCAGCGTGGCGCTCATCAGCAGGAACTGCGCCTGCGGCAGCTCGACGATCGGCACCTGCCAGGCCCAGCCGCGCGACGGGTCGGCGTAGAAGTGGAACTCGTCCATGATCACCGAGCCGACGTCGGTCCCGGGGCCCTCGCGCAGGGCGAGGTTCGCCAGGATCTCCGCGGTGCAGCAGATGATCGGAGCCTTCTCGTTCACCGCGGCGTCGCCGGTGAGCATGCCGACCTTGTCCGCGCCGAACACCTCGCACAGCGCGAAGAACTTCTCGCTGACCAGCGCCTTGATCGGCGCGGTGTAGAAGCTGCGCTCACCGCGGGCCAGCGCCGCGGCGTGCGCGCCGATCGCGACCAGCGACTTCCCCGAGCCCGTCGGCGTCGAGAGGATCACGTTGGCGCCGGTGACCAGCTCCAGCAGCGCCTCCTCCTGCGCCGGGTACAGCGACAGACCGCGCTCGTCGAACGCCCACTCGGCGAAGGTGTCCACCAGCGCGGCGGGATCCGGGGGGTTCGCGGGGTCGGAGGAGCGCGGCAGCCGGTCGGTGAGCGTCATGATGGGACCGATCGTCGCAGACACCCCCGACACCGGGCGCCGCAGCGCCGAGGTGGCGCCCGCACTCGCCCGTGCGGGGGATAGCGTGGATGCCGTGGTGGGGGGCGGTGCGACGCACGGCGCCGGGCAGGCGCGCGCCGGCGCGGGTCCTGGCGCGCCCATGCCCGACCTCATCCCGCCGATGCTGCCCGCCGCGGGCGAGCTGACCGACGCGGGCGACCCGGACCGCTGGGCGGTCGAGTTCGCCTGGGAGGGCCACCGCTGCGTGGCCTACGCCCGGCCCGGCCGCGTCCGGCTGCTGTCCTCCACCGCACGCAGCGTGACCGGGTCCTTCCCCGAGCTCGCCGTGCTCGGCGACCAGGCCCCGCCGGGCGGCATGGTGCTCGACGGCACCGTCGTCGCCCTCGACGAGGCGGGCCGCCCGTCGCGCGGTCCGCTCCTGCGCCGCACCGCGACGGTGTCCCCGGACGCGGCCCTGCGGTCCGAGGTCCCGGTCGGCTACGTGGTCACCGACCTGCTGTTCTGCGACGGCCGCCGCACGTGCGAGCTGCCCTACCGGCGCCGCCGCGCGGAGCTGGAGGCGCTCGACCTGGCCGGACCGAAGATCCTGGTCCCGCCCTCGTTCGGGCTCGACGAGGCCGACCTCGTGGTCCGGACCGCGGAGCGCTACGGCCTCGACGGGCTGCACCTCAAGCGGCTCGACCTGCCCTACCAGCCCGGGCGGCGCACCCGGAACTGGCTGCGGGTGCCGCTGCGCCGCCACCGGCAGGTGCTCGTCGCGGGCTGGGTGCCCGCCGGGGCCCCGGGCGGGGGCCGGGAGCGGATCGGCGCGGTGCTG
>NZ_WWFY01000417.1:0-6900 GCF_009864975.1 Pseudonocardia sp. SID8383 | reverse complement strand
TGCGCGGGCGCACGGACCTGCTCCCGTCCTCGGGCCGGGCGCTGGACGTGGCCTGCGGGCGCGGCGCGGTCGCGGTGTGGCTGGCGATGCAGGGACTCGACGTCGTCGCCGTCGACGTGTCCCCGGCCGGGCTCGCCGCGGGCGCCGGGCTGGCCGCCGCCCACGACGTACGGGTGCGCTGGGTGGAGGCCGACCTCGACGCCGGCTTCCCCCGCGACGACGACCGCTACGACGTCGTCGTCTGCCAGCGGTTCCGCGACCCGGCGCTCTACCCGGCGCTGCGTGCCGCGCTCGCGCCGGGCGGGCTGCTGGTGGTCACGGTGCTGTCCGAGGTCGGCGACGCGGGCGGCCCGTTCCGGGCGGTGCCCGGTGAGCTGACCGCCGCGTTCGCCGGCCTCGAGGTCCTCGCCCACGGCGAGGGCAACGGGGAGGCGCACCTGGTCGCCCGCCTCCCCGCCTGATCAGCCGCCGTGCGTGGCCGCGCTGCGGTAGTCGGTGTAGGTGTAGGGATTGTCGAGGACCTTGGTCTCGGGGATCTCGGGGTTCATCCCGGCCTGCCAGGCCGCCTCGCCCATCGTGGCGCGCAGGTGCTCGACGGTGGCGGTGACCGAGGTCCGCGCGGCGGCGAGGTCGACGTCGACCAGGCGCCCGTCGCGCTTCACCACGCGCCCGTCCACGAGCACGGTGTGCACGTCGCCGCGCTGGGCCTGGAACGCGACGTGACCGTGCGGGTTCAGCAGCGGGAACGACACCGGTGAGTGGTCGTTGCGCAAGAGCACCAGGTCGGCCTTCTTGCCGACCTCGACCGAGCCGAGATCGGACTCGCGTCCGATCGCGCGGGCCCCGCCGCGGGTCGCCCACTCCACGACCTGTTCGGCCCGCAGCGACGAGTGGGTGACGGTGTCCCCGCGCGCGTGTGCCTCCAGGTGCTCGCGAGATCGGTCGGCGCCCAGCGTGGTGCGCATCGCCGAGAACAGGTCCGCGCTCCACCACATCGAGGTGTCCATCGACAGCGACACCGGGATCCCGTGCTCGCGCAGCGCCCAGGTGGGCGGGTAGCCCTGACCGGCGCTCTGCTCGCTCTCGGTGGACACCGACACCGAGCCGCCGGTCGCGGCGATCCGGTGGTAGGAGTCGGCGGACAGGGTCGCGGCGTGCACGTAGACGGTGTCCGGCCCGGCGAAGCCGTGCTCGTGCATGAGCCGGACGCCGTCGTCGTTGGTCGCGCCCCACACCCCGGCGTGCGTCGTGACGCCGACGCCGAGCTCGCGGGCCACCTCGAACGCGGGGCGCTCGGGGAACGCGGGGTCACCGGTGACGTCGAAGGCGAGCTGGAAGCCGAGCATGTCGTCGCCGGGGGTGATGCGCCGCGACACGAACTCGCGGAACCCGGGGTCGGCGGTCCAGTTCGCGGGGGCGTCGTGGATGTTGCCGTAGGCGAGCACGAACCGGCCCGCGGTGGAGGTCAGGGCGTCGACGGCGGCGTCGGCGTGCTGCGGGGTCTGCAGGCCGTGCGACCAGTCGACGGTGGTGGTGACGCCCGCGTCGAGGGCCTCCAGCGCGGCGAGCAGGTTCCCCGCGTGGATGTCCTCCGGGCGGAAGATCCTGCCCCACTCCAGGTAGTTCCAGACGAAGTACTGGGTGAGCGTCCAGTCGGCGCCGTACCCGCGCAGCGAGGTCTGCCACATGTGCCGGTGGGTGTCGACCATGCCCGGCATCACGATACCGCCGGTCGCGTCGACCTCCTCGGTGCCCTCGGGCACCTCCAGACCGACCCCGACCGCGGCGATCCGGTCACCGGTCACCAGGACGTCGTGGCCGGACAGGACCGTCCGGCCCGCGTCCACCGTCAGGACGGTCCCGTTGCGGAAGACGACGCTCATCGACGCACTCCTCGATTCTGCGGACAGGCGTCCGCTGTGCGGACATCGCACGGACGGCGGTCACTGTCGCGCACCCTTCTTGTGCTGTCAACGGCCGGGTCGCGGGGGTGTCCGGCTACCGTGGGCCCATGGCACGCGACGGGACCGGCCCGGACTTCATCGAGGCGCTCGCCCGCGGTCTCGAGGTGATCACCGCCTTCCGGCCCGGACGGGCGGAGATGACCCTCGCCGACCTGGCCGGCGCGACCGGGCTCGCCCGCCCGACCGTGCGCCGGGTGCTGCTCACCCTCACCGAGCTCGGCTACGTCCGCTCCGGCGAGCGCGGCTACGCCCTGACCCCGCGGGTGCTGGACCTGGGCGTCGCCTACGTCCGGTCGACCGGGCTGTGGGACGTCGCCCGGCCGCACCTGGAGCGACTCGTCGCGCGGACCCACGAGTCGTGCTCGATCGCCCAGCTCGACGGCAGCGACATCGTCTACGTCGCGCGGGTCGCTGTGCCCAAGATCGTCGCGCTGTCGGTGCAGATCGGGACGCGGTTCCCGGCCGCGTCGACGTCGCTGGGGAAGGTGCAGCTCGCCGCGCTGGCCCCCGAGGAGCTGGAACGGGTGCTGGCCGAGCCGTCGCGCTCCGGGCTGACCCCGCGGCACGCCCCGGCGCCCGCCGAGCGCGACGCCGAGCTGCGCGAGGTCCGGGCCCGCGGCTGGGCGCTGACCGACGAGCAGCTCGCCCCGGGCATCCGCTCGGTCGCCGCCCCGCTGCGCGACGGCGAGGGCCGGGTCGTCGCCGGGGTCAACGTCAACTGCCACGCCGCGGAGACCTCGCTGGAGACCCTGCTCGAACACCATCTGCCGCTGCTGCTGCAGGCCGCGGGCGACATCAGCGCCGACTTCGCCCGGCTCGCCTCCGCGCCGCACGTGACGGTGTCGGCCACGGCTTGACCGCCGCCCGCGCCCGGGGTCACGATCGTCTGGCGGACACTCGTCCGCACAGCGATCACTTCGGAGGGACACCGATGGCGGAACCCGGAACCGGCGGGCCGCTCGACGGCGTACTCGTCGCCGACTTCTCCCGGATCCTGGCCGGGCCGTACGCGACGATGCTGCTGGCGGACATGGGCGCCGACGTCATCAAGGTCGAGGGACCGGCGGGCGACGACACCCGCACCTGGACCCCGCCCGAGCGCGACGGCGAGGCCACCTACTACCTCGGCATCAACCGGGGGAAGCGGTCGATCGCGCTCGACCTGCGCGACCCCGGCGATCTCGCCGCGGCCCGCGAGCTCGCCCGCCGCGCCGACGTCGTCATCGAGAACCTGCGGCCCGGCGGGATGGCCCGCTTCGGGCTGGACCACGCCTCCGTCGCCGCCGACAACCCCGGTGTCGTCTACGCCTCGATCTCCGGGTTCGGCTCCGGTGCGGGCGCGCACGTCCCCGGCTACGACCTCATGGTGCAGGCGATGTCCGGGCTGATGAGCCTCACCGGCGACCCGGACGGGCCGCCGTACCGGGCCGGGATCTCGGTGTTCGACGTGATGGCGGGCAACCACGCCGCGATCGGCGTCCTCGCCGCGCTGCGCCACCGCGACCGCACCGGCGCCGGCCAGCACGTCGAGGTCAACCTGCTGTCCTCCGCGCTGACCGGGCTGGTCAACCACAGCTCCGCCTGGGTCGCGGGCGGGACGGTGCCCTACCGGATGGGCAACGCCCACCCCTCGGTGTTCCCCTACGAGCCGATGCCCACCGCCGACGACGACCTCATCGTCGCCGCCGGCAACGACGCCCAGTTCCGCAAGCTCTGCGGCGTGCTCGAGGTGCCCGGCCTCGCCGACGACCCCCGCTTCGCCCGCAACGCCGACCGCACGGTCAACCGGGAGGAGCTGCGCCCGCTGCTGGAGGAGCGGCTCGCGACCCGGGGGGCCGTCGAGTGGTTCGAGCTGCTCACCGCCGCCGGCGTGCCGTCCGGGCCGATCCAGACCATCGACGGCGGGTTCGCGATGGCCGAGCGCTTCGGGCTCGATCCCGTCGTCACGGTCGGGGAGGGGGACCGCGCGGTGCCCACCACCCGGCACCCGGTCCGGTTCTCCGCCACCCCGGCCGTCTACCGGCTCCCTCCGCCGCGGCTCGACGAGCACGGCGCCGACCTGCGGAAATGGCTCGACTCATGACCTACCCCACCGCCCTGGGCGCCTCGTCGAAGGACGCCATCACCCTGCTCGGCCACGACCTCGCCGACGACGTCATGGGGAAGGTCGGGTTCGGCGAGCTCGCGTTCTGGCTCGCCACCCAGCGTCGCCCCACCCCCGGTGAGACCCGGGTGTTCGAGGCCGTCCTCGCCGCGCTGGCCGACCACGGGTTCACCCCGACCGCGATCGTCACCCGGCTCACCCACCTGTCGGCGCCGGACTCGGTGCAGGGCGCGCTGGCCGCCGGGCTGCTCGGCGGCGGGTCACGCTTCCTCGGCGTCACCGAGGACTGCGGCCGGTTCCTGCACGACCACCTGCCCGTCGAGCGCCCGACCACCGACGACGGCTGGGACGCCGTCGCGCTGGAGATCGTCACCGCCCAGCGGGCGGCGAAGCGGTTCGTGCCGGGCCTCGGCCACCACGTCCACAAGGACGGCGACCCCCGCACCCCGCGGCTGTTCACCCTCGCCGCCGAGGAGGGGCTGACCGGCCCGCACCTGAGGCTGTTCGCCGCGATCGGCCGGGTGCACCCGCAGGTGCTCGGACGGACGCTGCCGCTCAACGGCGCCGGCGTCTGCGGCGCCGCGCTGGCCGACCTCGGCCTGCCGCTGGAGCTGCTGCGCGGCTTCGCCCTGCTCGCCCGCACCGCGGGCCTGATCGGCCAGCTCGCCGAGGAGCTGCGCCACCCCGTCGCCAACGACATCTTTCTGTCCGTGGACCTGCACAACCGGTCCGTCGACCCCGACCCGTACCAGCCCGAGGGAGACCTGCGATGACGCAGCCCACCACCGTCACCGAGGACACGATCACCGACGCCGCCGTCGCGCGCTGGGCGACCGCGCACGACCCGCGCACCGCCGAGCTGATGACCGCCCTGGTGCGCCACCTGCACGACTTCGCCCGCGAGACCCACCTCACCGAGGACGAGTGGATGGCCGCGGTGCGCTGGCTGACCGCAACCGGGCAGATCTCCGACGACAAGCGCGAGGAGTTCATCCTCGCTTCCGACGTGCTCGGGCTGTCCATGCTCGTCGTCCAGCAGAACCACCGGCTCGACCCGGCCGCCACCCCGGCGACGGTGCTGGGCCCGTTCCACATCGACGGCTCCCCGGAGAAGGCCTCCGGCGAGGACATGTCCGACGGGCTGCCCGGCGACCCTCTGTTCGTGCACGGCAGCGTCCGCGCGCTCGACGGCACCCCGGTGACCGGAGCCGTCCTCGACGTCTGGCAGTCCGACGCCGACGGCACCTACGAGGCCCAGCTCGACGTCGACGAGGCCCGGCTGCGCGCGAAGTACACCACCGGCGACGACGGCGGCTACTGCCTGCGCACCATCGCCCCGCTCGGCTACGCCATCCCGATGGACGGGCCCGTCGGCGACCTCGTCTCGCGCACCGACATCAGCCCGATGCGGCCCGCCCACATCCACTTCCTGCTGGCCGTGCCCGGCTACGAGCCGCTGATCACCCACCTGTTCCGGGAGGGCGCCGAGTTCCTCGACTCCGACGTCGTGTTCGGGGTCAAGCGCGAACTCGTCGTCGGCTTCACCCGCCGCGAGCCCGGCCCCACACCGGACGGCGGGCACAGCGAGGTGCCCTGGTACGAGGCCCGCTACGACTTCGTGCTCCAGCCCGCCGGATAGGTCGCGACCGGGACTCAGCGCCGGCCGACGACGAGTGCGGCCAGCCCGGTCGTCACCGGGACGGCGGCGACCAGCCCGATGCTGCCCACCAGGGTCCGCACGATCTCGGTCGCCACGTCCTGGCTGGTGAGCACCTGGGTCACGCCGCCCGCCGCCACCGTGAACAGCAGCAGCAGCGGGAGCGCGGCGCCGGCGTAGGCCAGCACCAGGGTGTTCACCGCGGACGCGACGTGGTCGCGCCCGATCCGCATCCCGGCCGCGAACAGCTCGCGCACACCCAGCTCGGGGTTCGCCGCGCCCAGCTCCCACACCGCGGAGGCCTGGGTGACGGTGACGTCGTCGAGCGCCCCGAGCGCGCCGATCACCAGTCCGGCCAGCACCAGGCCGCGCGGGTCGATCGGTACCCCGGGGCCGAGCGTGCCGATCAGCGTGGCGGTGGTGTCGTCGAGCCCGGTGAGCCGCGAGGTGACGGTGAACAGGTAGCCCAGCACCCCGATCAGGGCGAGCGAGGCCAGCGTGCCGAGCACCGCGCACGAGGTCCGCGCGGTGAACCCGTGGGTCAGGTACAGCACCACGAACATGATCAGGCAGGCGCCGG
Source organism: Pseudonocardia sp. SID8383 (assembly GCF_009864975.1). Lineage (NCBI taxonomy): Bacteria > Bacillati > Actinomycetota > Actinomycetes > Pseudonocardiales > Pseudonocardiaceae > Pseudonocardia > Pseudonocardia sp. SID8383. The sequence continues at coordinate 595 of NZ_WWFY01000417.1, read as the reverse complement.
TGACGGCGACCGCGAGCGGCGAGCCGCCGGACAGGATCGCCGGCAGCACGAACCACAGGAGGACCACGAAGCTCAGCGCCAGGCCGACCAGTGCCGCGAACCCGCGCAGCCGCCCGAGCACCACGACGGCCAGCGCGAACGCCGCCGCCAGCCACCCCAGCGGGGCGCCGCGCTGGAAGTCCACGAGCTGGTAGGAGCCCGCGTCGTCGGGGTTCGCGCCCGACCAGGACAGCGTGACCGGGTCGCCCACCGCGAACCGCGGCGTCGACGGCTCGTTCGGCACCAGCTGCACCAGGTCCCGCCCGGCGCGCGGCCCGTCGGACAGCGCGACCGTCACCCCGGTGCAGCGACGGTCCCCGGCGCCGGGGGAGCAGTCCGCGACCTGCACCGCGGTGACCGTGCCGTGCACCTGCTGGGTGGGTGGGATCTCCGGGACCGGGGTCGCCCCCGGCCACAGCAGGGCCACCCCGGCGAGCGTCGCGAGTACGCACGGCACGAGCAGGGCGACCAGCAGCCTGCGCACCCGTCGCCCGGCCGGGGACGCGGCGCCGTGTCCGTGCCCGTGCCCGTGTCCCCGGCCGGGGGCGGGCGGGGC
>NZ_WWFY01000416.1:0-8119 GCF_009864975.1 Pseudonocardia sp. SID8383 | reverse complement strand
GCACCGACCCGAGCAGCGCCCGCAGGTCCGCGGCGCTCGCGGCGCGGCGCCCCAGGTCGACGGCGACCGTCGGTGCGATGTCGCGCAGCCGTCCGAGCAGGGCCGGGTCGGCCAGGTCGTACCGGCCGTCGGCGGTCCCGGTGACGATCGCGTCCGGGCGCAGCGCCCGCACCGCCTGCGGGTCCGGGCTGCGGTCGTCGCCGACCGGGTCGACACCGTCGAGCGCCCCCGCGCAGCCGACCAGCTGGGCGCCCAGCTCCAGCAGCAGCTCCCCCACCCGGGGGTCGGTCGCCACCACCCGCACGACCGGTCCGCGCAGCGGCACCGGGGTCCCGGTCGCGTCGACGAAGGCTCGTCCACCGCCCATGGCGGCTCCGGCGGTGGGGCGGCTCATCGGCGGGCTCCTCCTGGCTGACGACGGCGTCGCCGTCGAACCTACCGCGCGAAACCCGCTCGACCCCCGCGGCGACAGGCGCCTAGCGTGGCCCGCCGTGACCAGCCCGACCGAGACCCGGATCCGCCGCGCCCTCACCAACTGCTCCAAGGGGGAGGCGACGCGGATGGTCCTGCCCGCGTGGGTCCGCGACCTGGACCCCGACCGGCTCGACGACGTCCGCGGCTGGCGTGACCCGAAGGCCCCCGACCGCGGGGTGCTGCTGGTCCCCACCGACGACGGCCCGGCCGGTGTCGTGCTGCGCGCCGCCACCGGCGCCACCCGCGCGGCGGCGATGTGCGCGCTGTGCCGGACCACCCACACCGTCGGCGGGGTCGCGCTGTTCGCCGCCCCGCGCCGCGGCGCGAAGGGGCGCCAGGGCGACACCGTCGGCACCTACATCTGCGCCGACCTGGCCTGCGCCGAGCACGTCCGCGTCGAGACGGCGACGGCCGCGCTCAAGCCGGCCCCCGGCACGACCGTCGACGAGCGACGGGCCGGGCTGCGGGAGCGGGCCGCGGAGTTCGTGGCGGCCGTGACCGCCGAGGGGTGACTCAGGTACGCAGGTTCAGCCCGACCCGCTGGAACTCCTTGAGGTCGGAGTAGCCGGTCTTCGCCATCGCCCGCCGCAGCGCACCGAACAGGTTCGTCGTGCCGTAGGGGCTGTCGGTCGGCCCGAACAGCACCTGCTCCAGGGTCCGCCCGGACCGCGCGAGGCCGGTGACCTCCGAGCGCGGCAGCGACGGGTGCGCCGCCGAGGAGGTCCAGTACAGCCCGCCCGCGGGGGCCTCCGCGGCCTCGGCCAGCTGCTCCCCGAGCATGACCGCGTCGGCGCCGCAGGCCACGGCACGGGCGATGTCACCGGAGGTGCCGATGCCGCCGTCGGCGATCACGTGCACGTACCGGCCGCCGGTCTCGTCGAGGTAGTCGCGGCGGGCCGCCGCGGCGTCGACGATCGCGGTCGCCATCGGGACCCCGACCCCCAGCACCTCGTCGGTGGTGGTGGAGGTGGACTGCCCGTACCCGACGATGACGCCGGCGGCGCCGGTGCGCATCAGGTGCAGCGCGGTGCGGTAGTCCCCCACCCCGCCGGCGACGACCGGGACGTCCAGCTCGGCGATGAAGTCCTTGAGGTTGAGCGGCTCGCCGTCCGAGACGTGCTCGGCGGAGATGATCGTGCCCTGCACGATGAGGATCTCGACGCCCGCGGCGAGCAGCGCCGGGGTGAGCTCCCGCGCGCGCTGCGGGCTGACCCGCGCCGCCACCGTGTGCGAGCCGTCGCGCAGCGGGCGCAGCGCCTCGGTGATCAGGTCCTGCTGGATGGGGGCCTGGTGCAGCTCCTGCAGCAGCGCCACCGCGGAGTCCGGCTCGTCGCCGGTCGCCGCCGCGACGACACGCTCCAGCGCGCCCTTCGGGTCGGTGTGCCGGGCCCACAGGCCCTCCGCGTTCAGCACCCCCAGCCCGCCGAGCTCGCTGATCCGCACCGCCGAGTCCGGCGACACCACCGCGTCGGTGGGGTGGGTCAGCAGCGGGATGTCGAAGCGGTAGGCGTCGAGCTGCCAGGCCGTCGAGACGGCCTTCGAGCTGCGGGTCCGCCGCGACGGGACGATCTCGATCTGGTCGAGGTCGTAGGCACGACGGGCCTCCCGGCCCATCCCGATCTCCACGAGGTCACGCACGGGCACCACCCTAAGCGGCGCTGCTCAGGATGGTGCTGGGGCCCCCGTCACTACCGGGCGGCGTAGTTCGGGGCCTCGACGGTCATCGTGATGTCGTGCGGGTGGCTCTCCTTGAGACCGGCCGCGGTGATCCGCACCAGGCGCGCCTGCTGCAGGTCCGGGATGGTCTGCGCGCCGACGTAGCCCATGCCCGAGCGCAGCCCGCCGCCGAGCTGGTGCACGACCGAGGACAGCGGCCCGCGGAACGGGATCCGGCCCTCGATGCCCTCGGGGACGAGCTTGTCCTCGCTGAGCACGTCGTCCTGGGCGTAGCGGTCCTTGGAGTAGGACCGGCCCGCGGCACCGGCACGGCCCTGCATGGCGCCGAGCGAGCCCATCCCGCGGTAGGTCTTGAACTGCTTGCCGCCGACGAGCACGACCTCGCCGGGCGACTCCGCGGTGCCGGCCAGCAGCGAGCCCAGCATGACCGTCGACGCGCCGGCCGCGATGGCCTTGGCGACGTCGCCGGAGTACTGGATGCCGCCGTCGCCGATGACCGGGACGCCGGCCGGGGCGCACGCCCGGGTGGCCTCGTAGATCGCGGTGATCTGCGGGGCGCCAACCCCGGCGACGACGCGGGTGGTGCAGATCGAGCCCGGCCCGACGCCGACCTTCACCGCGTCCGCGCCCGCCTCGACGAGCGCCCTGGCGCCCTCGTAGGTGGCGACGTTGCCGCCGACGACGTCGACGTGGTCGCCGACCTCGGCGCGCAGCTTCGCGACGGTCTCCAGCACCCGGCGGGAGTGGCCGTGCGCGGTGTCGACCATCAGGACGTCCACACCGGCCTCGACGAGCTGCATCGAGCGGGCGTAGGCGTCGTCGCCGACCCCGACCGCGGCGGCGACGACGAGCCGCCCGTCCGGGTCCTTGGTCGCCAGCGGGTACTGCTCGGTCTTGTTGAAGTCCTTGATCGTGATGAGGCCGCGCAGCATGTCGTCGCCGTCGACGATGGGCAGCTTCTCCAGCTTGTGCCGGCGCAGCAGGCCCAGCGCGGCCTCCGCGGTGACGCCGACCTTGGCCGTCACCAGGGGCGCGCGGGTCATGACCTCCGACACGGGCCGGTCGGTGTCGACCTCGTAGCGCATGTCGCGGTTGGTGATGATCCCCACCAGCCGGCCGGTCTCGTCGGTCACCGGCACACCGGAGATCCGGAACTTGGCGCACAGGGCGTCGACGTCGGCCAGCGTCGCGTCGGGGCTGCAGGTCACCGGGTCGGTCACCATGCCGGCCTCGGACCGCTTCACGACCTCGGCCTGGGCCGCCTGGGCGTCCGGGGAGAGGTTGCGGTGCAGCACGCCGAGACCGCCGGCGCGGGCCATCGCGATGGCCATCCGGGACTCGGTGACGGTGTCCATCGGGGACGAGACCAGCGGCACCTGGACCCGCACCCGGCGGGTCACCTGGCTCGACGTGTCGGCCGAGCTGGGGATCACGTCCGACTCGGCGGGCAGCAGCAGCACGTCGTCGAAGGTCAGTCCGAGCATCGCGAACTTGTCCGGCAGGCCGCCCATCTCGCTCGTCATCTCTCCGGGGCTCCTCTTGCGGTCGAAGCAGTGTTGTCGAGGCGGTGCGGTCGACGCTGACGGCGGGCTCCCGCCGCAGGCCGCCATCGTACGTCCACCACCCCGGGGTGGGCCGGGGCCCGACCCCCCTGCACCGGTACCGTGTACGCCGTGTCACCAGAGGCGCTGCCACCGGACCCGTTCGCCGGAGACCCGGATGACCCTGCGCTCTCGATGCAGGCCTACGACGACCGTGGTGACGGCCCGTGGCCGGGTTCCGGTGACTCCGATGTCCCCCCGTTGAACGAGACCGACCGCGGCGAGATCCTGGCCGACCTGGCGGACCTCGCCGTGTACCAGGCGCTGCTGGCGGGCCGTGGCGTCCGCGGGATCGTCGTCGACTGCGCGGACTGCGGCGAACAGCACTTCCACGAGTGGAACCTGCTGCGCGCGAGCCTGCAGCAGTTGCTCGACGAGGGCCGGATGCGGCCGCACGAGCCGGCCTACGACCCGGACCCGGCGTACTACGTCACGTGGGAGTACTGCCGCGGGTACGCCGACGCGACCCTCGCCGACTGAGCGCGGCACCCCGGAGACATACGACGGGCCCCGGAGGAGATCCTCCGGGGCCCGTCGCCGTGCTGCGTGCCGGACCGCGTCAGTTCGGTGTGCTGCTCACCGCACCGGTCGTCGTCGACGACGGCGGGGGCGTGGTGTCGTCCGAGGGGTCGGCCTGTCCCTCCCCGGCCGCGGTGGGCCGGGTCGTGGGCGCCGTCGTCGGCGTCGTCGGGTCCGCCTGGCCCTCCGTCGTCGGCGAGGTCTCCGACGGCGACGGCGACGTCGTGGGCGACGTCTCACCCGGCCCGTTCAGCACGGACGGGTCGGTGGTGCCCTCCGGGGAGGTCGGGCCGCCCGGGGTGGTCGCTCCCTGCGTCGGACGCGGGTCCGGCGCCGGGGTGTCCTCGTCGCCCTCGGAGACCGGGGGCGGCGGGGCCGGGGTCCCGTCGCGCAGCGGCGACCGTGGGTCGGTCGGCGTGCCCGGCGGGGTCTCGGCGACCTTCTGGCTCAGGAAGCGGTTCTGCTGCTCGAAGTCGTTGCGCAGGTCGGGCGCGGTGCGGTCCACCAGCGGGCCGAGCGCGGCGAGTTCCTGCTGCGCACCGACGGTGTCCCCGGCGGCGAGTTTGGCGTTGACCCGCTCGATGCCCTCGCGCAGCGTGGTCGCGGCCTGCACCTGTTCGGCGCGCTCGCTGTAGAGCACCCGGGAGACACCCCACAGGGCGTCGCCCGGCTGGGCCTCGTGCGCACTGATCGAGACGACGGCCAGCGCACATGCCGCGACCGCCGCGGCGGCGACGAGCGGACGCAGGAAGGAGACCTTCCGCGACGGCTTCGCCGGCTGCAGGATCTGCACGGCCTCGTCGGTGTCGAGGAGCTGCGGGATCGGGTCGCGCTCGACCTCGTCCTTCCAGGACGAGAGCATCGCGGTCAGGTGGTCGTCGACGTCGTAGCCGCGCCGGCCGGGGCCGGACACGCCGAGCCCGGAGGACAGGGCGTTGATCAGCTCGTCGTCGGCCTGGAGCTCGACGAGGTCGATCGGGCCGTCGTCCTCGACGCCGTCGAGGTCGTCCCACTCGTCGGCGCGGGCGGCGTGCCGCTGCACGGCCGGCTGCGGGACGGTGCGCCCGTCGAACGGCACCGGGTGACCCCGGTGCCCGAGCGGATGCGAGTGGCCGTTGGTGTGGCCGTTGGTACGGGGAGGGCGGGGCTCGCCGAAGCGGCCACGCGTCACCGGTGCGGGCGGGCGCTCCCAGCCCTCACCGGGCGGCGGGGGGAAGCCCGGACCGTGCGGACCCTGGTCACGCATCCCGGACCACCTCCTCACTCATCATCTTCCTCAGCCGGGCCAGCGCCCGGTGCTGGGCGACGCGGACGGCGCCCGGGGTGGAGCCGACGGCTGCCGCGGTCTCCTCCGCGGACAGACCCACGACCACGCGCAACACGATGATCTCCCGATGCTTGTCCGGAAGGATCTCCAGGAGCTTGGACATCTCCTTCGACAGTTCCACCTGCAGGGCCCGGGACTCCGGACCGTCGGACGACTCCATGCGGTCCGGCACGTCGGCCATCGGTTCCGAGCGGTTCCGGGACGCAGCCCGGTGCGCGTCGATGACCTTGTGGGACGCGATGCCGTAGACGAAGGCGAGGAACGGGCGACCCTGCACCCGATACCCCGGCAACGCCGTGAGCACGGCCACGCAGACCTCCTGGGCGACATCGTCCGCCGAGACGGACCCTCGGTCGGTCCCCAGACGGGCGCGGCAGTAGCGCACGACGAGGGGCCGAATCATGGCGAGAACGCGCTCGACCGCGGACCGATCGCCGGCCATGGCCGCTTCGATCCACTCGTCGGGAACGTCTCTTGATTCACTCATCGTGGGGAACCGCCCAGGCGTTACGAGCTTCCAGCAGTGTCATCCGATCGTGGAGGCAACCCGCGTTCGCGCAGGTGGGATCGGCTCGGATCCACCGTATCCGAGCGGGGCTCGCCGACGGGAGTCGCTCCATGTCAGATCAGACGATCGTGCACTGTTCCGGGTTGCGCGGGGCCACGCCGGAACACGGCCACGGGGCGACCACAGTCGGCGAGCGGTTCGTCACCCACCGCAGATTTGCGGTCACCGGACACAGTGAAGATCGTCCGCGCCCGATCACCGGCCGTGGACCGCCCGGCGCGGGTCGCGCCCGGTTCGGCGCGGAGTCCGGACGGGTCGCCGTGGGGTCGCGGGGCTGCGGCGGCGCATGTGACACCAGGGACGAGAGGGACGACGGAGGTCGATTCCCGGCGTCCCCCCGACCGCTCGTCGGACGAGGGCCGATCGGACCCGGACGGTTACGGCGTCCGGCGGATCCGTCATCGGTCCCGCCGAGGCGGCCGCGCTCCGGCGGGGTCCGGTCGCGGGGAGCACGACCGGCGTCCCGTCACCGGGCGCCGGGCCGGCCGGAGCCGGTCGGGGGTCCCGGGCGTGGTGCCCCGGGTGCGGGCCGCGGGGGTCTGCAGCGGCCCGGGTGCGTGGGCCGGACACGGGGATGTCCGGGCGTGGAGCCGGACCGCGGGGGTCGGTCCGGCTCACGATGCCCACCCGCGGGCGAGTGGGTGGAGCGGCCGGTTCGGGGTCGGTCGCTCGGTGGTGCGTTCTCGTGCCGTTCCGGGTGGGGGCCCGGTCAGGACACCAGGCCGCGCCGGAAGCCGTGGGCCACGGCCTGTGCGCGGTCACGGACGCCGAGCTTGCGGAACAGCCGGCGGGCGTGGGTCTTCACGGTGTCCTCGGAGAGGTAGAGCTCGCGGCCGATCTGGCCGTTGCTCTTGCCCTGGCTCATCCCGCGCAGCACCTGGAGCTCGCGCTCGGTGAGCTGGACCCCCGGGTCGGTGGGGACGCGCGGGGTCGGCACCGAGGTGCTGGCCAGGGTGTGTGCCAGCGCGGCGACCAGCTCGGGACGCGAGGCGTCCCAGCGCAGGTAACCGCGTGCCCCACCGGCGATGGCGGCGGCGATGCTGCCGGCGTCGTCCGGGGCTCCGAAGACGATGACGTTGGCCTGCGGGTGGGCGGCCACCAGTCGCCGGGTGGCCTCCACCCCGGTGGGCACAGCACGCTGCGTCCCGACCAGGACGACGTCGACGGACTGGCGGGCGTAGCGGGCGAGGAGCTCGTCCCCGTGGGCGACGCAGTCGATGCGCTGGACCCCCGGGACCGCGGACATGACGCGAGTCAGTCCCTCGCGGACGCTGCGACGATCGTCGCAGATGAGTACCGTCGTCACGACGATTCCTTCCTGCAGCTTCCTGCAGCCGGGTGATTCTTCACCCTCCGAATCGGCGGGTGACACTCTCACCTTGACACGGTCGGGGCGATTTTGTGCCCTCCGTTCGGCGCTCTGACCCACGTGCATCAGCGTCATGTGGGTGAAGCGTCGCCGAATGGAGTAGTCCGTACGGTACATCGTCCGGGCCCGGCTCCGGGCACTACTCCCGCAGCAGTTCTCGCCCGCTACGGTCACTTCGCGTATAGAGGACGCTCACCGTGTGCAACACCGCATGTCGGCGACCCTCCGCACCGCTCGGCGACTGCGCGTATCGAACGGTGACGCTCCGGCGTGTCGCGCTCCGGCGACCGGTCCGGAACCGGCCTCCGGCATCGCCCGATCGGCCCCGCGGCGCCCGCGGTGCGGCCGAGCGGGTACGGCATCCGGACCACCTCCGGCCGGGTCCGGTGCCCCGTCCGGCCCCGGTGCCGGCCCGGTGAGGTCGGCCCGGGCGAGCAGCGCAGGGCGGTGCAGCGGTAGCAGTCCGTGTACGAGCGCGTCCGCGGCCACCGCGTCCAGCTCGGCGACGACGTCCGCCCGGACCTGCCCCGCCACCCCGGCGACGACCGCCCGGACCAGGCGGCTCTTGAGCACGTGCCGCGCGG
>NZ_WWFY01000415.1:0-8276 GCF_009864975.1 Pseudonocardia sp. SID8383 | reverse complement strand
CGGTCGGGCTGTGGCGGGCCTGGCTCCCGCCGATCCTGGCGGGGCTGGTGCTGCTCGCGCTCGCGGCGCTGTGGGGTCGCCGGCACCCGGGGCCGGCGGGCACCGTGGGCCGGGTCGTGGGGCTGCTGCTCGCGCTGGGACCGGCGACGCTGCTCGCCTACCGCGGGCGGCTCGTGGATCCGCTGGCCGTGTTCACCCTGGGGCTGGACCCGTCGGTGCGGACGTGGCCGGTGATCGACGTCGTGCTGGGGACGCTGCTCGCGGTCGCCCTCGCGGTGACGCTGCTCAGCGCCGTGGGTGCAGGGGGTCGACCCAGGGGACGTGCTCGGGGTCGGGCACCCCGGTGATGTCGAGGTTGACCACGATCGGCTCCTGACCGGAGCGGGTCAGCACGCACTCCAGCGGCTCGTCGTCGAGGGCGTTGATCTCCTGGTGCGGCACGAACGGCGGCACGAAGATGAACCCGCCCGGCCCGGCCTCGGCGATGAACTCCAGATTCTCGCCCCATTTCATCCGGGCCCGGCCGCGGACGACGTAGATGACGCTCTCCAGCTCACCGTGGTGGTGCGCGCCGGTGCGGGCGCCGGGGTGGATGGTCACCGTGCCCGCCCACAACCGCTGCGCGCCGACCCGGTCCCCGGTGACGGCGGCGGCGCGGTGCATGCCGGGCGTCTGCGGGGTGTTGGCGTCCAGCATGTCGCCGGGGATGACCCGGACGCCGTCGTGGCGCCAGTCGGTGCTCATGCACCCGACCCTAGCCGCGGCCGGCCCGGAACCGGAACGACCGCGCACCCAGCTCGGTCTCCGGCCGTGCGAACCCGGCCGCCCCGAGCCGCCGCGGCAGCGTCGCCGGGTCGACCGCGGTCAGGGTGTCCCCCATGTGGATCGTCCGGAACCGCAGCGTCATCCGGGAGTCGATGCCCGCGAACGTCCCGCCGGGACGCAGTACCCGCGCGGCCTCGGCGAAGAGCCGGTCCTGCTCGCCGGGCGTCGGGACGTGGTGGAGCATCGTGAAGCAGACGACGGCGTCGAAGCTGCCGTCCGGGAAGGGCAGGGCGGCGCCGTCGCCGTGCCGGACGTCGACACCGAGCTCACCCCCGAGGCCCGCACGCAGGTCCTCGGCCAGCACCGGGTCGACCTCCAGCGCGGTCAGCGCCCCGGTGCGCGCCGCGAGCCAGCGGGTGGTGACGCCGTAGCCCGGGCCGATCTCCAGGACCTCGCCGGTGAGGTCGACGCCGCGGGTGGCCCAGGGCAACGTCGTCCCGTGCATCCGGTCGGCCCAGGAGTCGGAGCGGCAGATCCGTCGGTGCAGCGCGTTCATCGCCATGTCCGCGACGCTAGGCGCCACCCGCGGTGGCCGGGAACCGCTGGGCTGCCGGATCGTGTCGCCGAGATGCGCGGGATCTACCTGTGGCCCGGCCGCTGCCCGATCGACCGGCCCGCACCGTGCGTGCTCGCGGTGGAGCCGCTGGTCGCGGGGCGCCCGGTCGGCGTGGTCGCCCGGCACCTCGGCCACGCGACGCCCTCGGCGTTCGTCACGGCGTTCCGCCGGGAGACCGGGACCACGCCGTCGGCGGTGCTGCGCCCGGCCGGCGCAGCACCGCCGGACCTCAGGCGGCGGTGAGCAGCGTCAGCGCGAACCGCGCGTCGGGGTCGACCCAGCGCCGCGTCGTGGCGAACCCGGCGGCGGCGGCGAACGCGTCGACCGTCGCGGGGGTGAACTTCGCCGAGATCTCGGTGGCGAGCTCCTCCCCCGCGGCGAACGCGACGTCGAGGTCGAGGTCGGCGATCCGGACCCGCATGTCGCGGGTGGCGCGCAGCCGCATCTCGATCCAGGAGTTCTCCGCGTCCCAGACGGCGACGTGGTCGAACGCGTCGACGTCGAAGGTCGCGGCGAGCTCGCGGTTGAGCACGTGCAGCACGTTGCGGTTGAACTCCGCGGTGACCCCGGCGGCGTCGTCGTAGGCGGGGACCATCACCGCCGGGTCGGTGGCCAGGCCGGTGCCGAGCAACAGCTGCTCACCGGGCTGCAGCACCGAGCGGACGTGGACCAGGAAGTCGTGGCGCGGGCCGGGCATCAGGTTGCCGATGGTGCCGCCGAGGAAGGCGATCATCCGCTTCCCGCCGGGGTCGGCCCCGGGCAGCCGGCCCAGGTCGCGGGTGAAGTCGCCGACCACGCCGTGCAGCTCCAGCTGCGGGTAGTCACGGTGCAGCTCGTCGATGGCGCCGCGCAGCGCGGACTCGCTCACGTCCTGCGGCACGTAGCGGCGCAGCGTCCCGGCGCGGGTGAACGCGTCGAGCAGCAGCCGGGTCTTGGTCGAGGACCCCGACCCCAGCTCGACGACGGTGTCGGCGCCCGAGGAGCGGGCGATGTCGTCGACGGAGTCGGTGAGCAGAGCCCGCTCGGTGCGGAACGGGTAGTACTCGGGCAGCTCGGTGATCCGCTCGAACAGCTCGGACCCGCGGGCGTCGTAGAACCACTTCGGCGGCAGCTCCTTCGGCGACGCGGCGAGGCCGCGGCGCACGTCGGACCGCAGCGCGGTGTCGGCATCGGTGTCGGAGAGGTGGACGTCCAGCTGGATGGCGCCGGGAGTGCTCACGGAGCTCCTAGGTCATGACTCTCGTGGTGGCCCGGTCGGGCCACCACCAGGTGCCGGTCGGGCACCCGGGTCCAGTCGGGGAACGCATGGGTAGGTTCGGAGGCGACGGTGACGCCCGCCGGTCCGGCCCGGACGGCGAGTGCGTGCCGCCAGGCCGTGGCCCAGATCGTCGTGCCGTCGGTGAGCAGCAGGTTCAGCCGCGAGCCGGGTGCGCTCCGCTCGGTGTCGGCGCAGACCCGGGCCAGCAGGTCGGCGGGGTCGGCGCCGTCGGCGAGACCGCGCCGGACCACCGCCCACAGCAGCGCGGCGTCGGTGGGGGCGTCGAGGGTCATCAGGTCGGTGACGGGCAGCGCCGCCGCGGCGGCCGCGAGGGAGTCCGGCCAGCCGCGGACGACGCCGTTGTGGCTGAACAGCCACCGCCCGTCGGTGAAGGGGGCGGCGGCGGTCGCCGTCACCGGCATCCCGACCGTCGCCGAGCGGACGGCGGCGAGCACGGCTCCCGACGTCGTCGCCGCGGCCAGCGCGGCGTAGGAAGTGTCGGACCACAGCGGTGACGCCGACCGGACCCGTACCGGCGTCGTGCTGCCGGGCGGGTACCAGCCGGTGCCGTGGCCGTCGGCGTTGATCGTGCCGCCGCCGCGCATGTCGGCCGGGGCGTAGGACTGGGCGAGCAGCCCGTGCTCCGGCTCCAGGACCAGCGACGCCAGCGTGGCCGGCTCACCCAGGTACGCGAGGTGCCTACACACCGGCGTCGCGGACCAGCCGGAATCCGGCGAAGATCTGCCGGCGGATCGGGTGGTCCCAGTTGCGGAACGTCGCCCGGATCGCCGCCGGGTCGGTGCCGAACGACCCGCCGCGCAGCACCGCGTAGTCCCCGCCGAAGAACACCTCGGAGTACTCGGGGTACGGGAACACGCTGAACCCCGGGTAGGGGTGCCAGCCGGAGTCGCACCACTCCCAGACGTCGCCGACCATCTGCTGCACCCCCAGGGCGGACGCCCCCGCCGGGTAGGAGCCGACCGGGGCGGGCTGGAGGTGGCGCTGTCCGAGGTTGGCGTGCTCGGCGCGCGGCTCGTCGTCGCCCCAGGGGAAGCGCCGGGACCGGCCGGTCGCCGGGTCGTGCCGGGCTGCCTTCTCCCACTCGGCCTCGGTGGGCAGGCGCTTGCCGACCCAGCGGGCGTAGGCCTGCGCCTCGTGGAAGGACACGTGCACGACGGGCTCGTCGTCGGGCACCCGCTCGACGACGCCGAACCGGCGCCGCCACCAGGTGCCGTCGCTGTCGCGGGACCAGAACCGTGGCGCGACCAGTCCCTCCTCGGTGCGGTGCGCCCACCCGGCGTCGGTCCACAGCCGAGGGTCGTCGTAGCCGCCCGCGTCGACGAACGCCGCGAACGCGCCGTTGGTGACAGGGTGCACGTCGATCCGGAACGCGGGCAGGTCCACGACGTGCGCGGGCCGCTCATTGTCCAGCGCCCACGGCTCGGCCGAGGTCCCCATCTCGAACGGGCCCGCCGGGACGAGCACCTCCGCGGCCGGGTCGACCGCTCCGGCCGGGCGGGGCGGCGGGGCGGCGTCGAGCACCGGCCCCCCGGAGCGCAGCTGGTGGGTGGCGAGCATGGTCTCGTCGTGCTGCTGCTCGTGCTGCACGATCATCCCGAACGCGAAGCCCTCGGCCTCCAACCGGCGACCGCGCAGTGGGCTGCGGTGCAGCGCGTCGAGCGCCTTGTCCCGCACCTCGGCGACGTAGCCGCGGGCCTCGGCCGGGGTGAGCAGCGGCAGCTCGACCCGCGAGGAACGGGAGTGCTGGAACGCGTCGTAGAGGCCGTCGATCTCCGGGCGCAGCGGCTCGCGGCCGCCCACGTCGCGGACGAGCCACAGCTCCTCCATCGACCCGATGTGCGCGAGGTCCCAGACCAGCGGCGACATCAGCGGCGAGTGCTGGGCGGCCAGCTCGCCGTCGTCGAGGGCGGTGAGCGCGGTGCTGCGGTCGCGGGAGCGGCCCAGCAGCGCGGCGACGCGGGTACGCATCGTCTCCGGGCTCTCCCCCGGGGTCGCGGGGCCGGTCAGCGGTCCGGCGGGAACGGCGGGATCGGCGGTCATGCCACGTCCTCCTGGGCAGCCTGGTCGGCGGTGTCGACGGCGGACCGGCCGGGTTCTCGACCGGTCACCTCTCGTGCGGCGGGCGCGCCGGGCAGGGCGGAACCCAGATGGAGCCCCGGCGGGAACGGATCGGCGGTCGGGCCCGCACCCTGCTCGGCGGGGTCGGTGTCATCGGCGGGGCAGCGGCCCTGCAGCACGCGCCGCTCGGTGACCTCGCGCAGCCGGGCCAGCACCGCGCCCGGCCCGGTGGTCAGCGGATGGTCCGCGGCGGCCAGCACGTCGCAGGCCAGTGGGAACAGATCGGCGGCCGCCGCGGCCAGACCCGGGTGGTCCAGCCCGTGGCGGGCGGCGGCGACCCACTCGTCGCGGACCGGCTCGCACCGCTCCCGGACCCGGTCGACGACGGGGCCGGAGGAGGTGAGCGCCAGCAGCACCGCGGTCGGCAGCGCCCAGTCGTCGCCGGCCTGACCGTCGACGTAGCGCACCTCGAGGTAGCCGTGCGGGCGGACCGGCGGGAAGAGGGTCGAGACGTGGTAGTCGAGGTCGGCCAGTGTCGGCGGCCGGTCGAGGACCCCGCCGCGGGCGCGGCCGGACACCCAGTCGGCGAAGGTGACCCCGGCCGGCACCGACCAGGTCCCGGTGCCGCGCACGCACAGCAGCGGGGTGGTGACCACCCGGCGCGCCCAGGCGGCGGCCGGGTCGGTACCGGGCGTCGCGGTGGGCGGCGGCGCGGTCCGCGCGGGGTCGAGGCTGAGCCAGCACGCCTGCCGGGAGGACTTCCAGCCGGTGCGGCGGCCGTGCTGCACCGGCGAGTTCGCGAACGCTGCGAGCAGCACCGGGCCCAGCTCGTGCAGGACCGCCCAGCGTTCGGCGATCCCGGCGGCCGGGCCGGCGTCCAGGCTGACCTGAACCGCCGCCGTGGAGCACATCCCGCTGCGTCCGTGCGGGCCGACGCCGTCGAACACGCACTCCATGGCCGCGTAGCGCGGCAGGTCCAGCAGCCGCCGGGCGGGCCGGACCGGGTCGGCGGCGCGGTCGTGCGGGCGCAGGCCGTGCTCGGCGAGCAGACCGTGGAGGTGGGCTGCGTCGTCGCCGAGGGCGCCGAGGAGGGCCTCGAGCGAGTCAGCGGGAGCGCTGGAGATCTCGATCTGGCCGCCCGGCTCGACGGTCACGGTGCCGCCCGCGGGGAGCGGGGCCGCGTGCGACGCGGGGTCCAGGGAGGCCGGGCGGTGCGGGCCGAGAGCGGCACGCACGGCGTCGAGGTCGACCGGGTCGGCCGGTCGACCGGGTCGGTGGAGCATCCATTCGATCTCGACACCGGCCAGGGTCGGGGGGCCGTGTTTGAAGCAGACCGAGGCCACGTAGGCCTCGGCCTCCCCCACGCTGCGGAGCACACCGTCGGTGCTCTGGTCGTCCAGGGTCACCACGTCGACGCTACCCCCGACGTGTGACACCCGCACGCGATGAAACCGTGGTCGCCGGTGCCGCCGGTGACCGGCGACACGACCGTCCACACATGCAGGACAAGCGTACGGAATACTGGGGAGCATGCCCCGCGTCAGCACCGACCAGCTCGCCGCACGCCGGCAGCAGATCCTCACCGGTGCCCGGACCTGCTTCGCCGACCACGGCTACGAGGGCGCCACCGTCCGGCGGCTCGAGGAGTACACCGGGCTGTCCCGTGGCGCGATCTTCCACTACTTCCGGGACAAGGAGGCGCTGTTCCTGGCCCTGGCCGAGCAGGACGCCACCCGGATGGCCGACGTCGTCGCCGAGCAGGGCCTGGTGCAGGTCATGCGCGACCTGCTGCGCGGCGGCTCGGACCGCAGCTGGCTGGGCACCCGCCTGGAGGTCTCCCGACGGCTGCGCACCGACCCGGAGTTCCGGGCCCGCTGGCAGGAGCACTCCGGCGCGCTGACCGCCGCGACCCGGGCGCGGCTGGAACGTCAGGCCGCAGCCGGCGCGCTGCGCGACGACGTGCCGGTGCCGGTGCTCGCCCAGTACCTGGAGCTGGTGCTGGAGGGGCTGGTCTCGCACCTGGCGATGGGGCTGCCCGCCGACGACCTCGGCCCGGTGCTCGACCTCGTGGAGAACGCCGTCCGCGCGCCGTTGATGCGCTGACCGCCCACGGCCAGCATGATCGGCGCCATGCCGTTCCCCTTCCACCCGGCGGGCGACGACCCCGTCCCGGCCGCCGTCCGCGGGTTCGCCCGGGCCCACGCCGACCTCGTCGCCCTGCACGAGGACCCGATCCACCTCCTCGCACGCCACCGGGCACCCGGCAGGCGGGTCGGGCTGGTCTCCGGCGGGGGTTCCGGCCACGAGCCGCTGCACGCCGGGTTCCTCGGCCGCGGGATGCTCGACGCCGTCGCCCCCGGGCCGGTGTTCACCTCCCCGCACAACAAGGCCGTGCTGTACGCGTCCCGGGCCGCGGCGGGCCCGGACGGGGTGATCCACATCGTCAAGAACTACACCGGAGACCGGATCAACTTCGGCATCGCGGCGGAGCGGCTGCGGATGGAGGGCGTGGACGTCGCCCGCGTCCTCGTCGACGACGACCTGGCCACCGACGGGCTCGACACCGCGACCGGGCGGCGCGGGACCGGGGCGACCGTCGTCGTCGAGAAGATCCTCGGCGCCGCCGCGGACAGCGGTGCCGGGCTGGCCGAGCTCGCGACGCTCGGTGCGGACGTCGCCGCGGCCTCGCGCAGCCTCGCCGTCGCCTCCCGCGCGCAGACCTCGATGCGCACCGGGGAGCCCGCGTTCGCCCTCGACGGGCGGCTCGACTACGGCGTCGGCATCCACGGCGAGCGGGCCCGGCGCTCGGTCGACCGGCCGCCCACCGAGGAGCTCGTCGACCGGATGCTCGACGAGGTCGTCGCGGGCCTGCCCGACGGCCCCGACCAGGTCGTCATGGTCGTCAACGGCATGGGGGGCACGGCACTGCTGGAGCTCTACGTGCTCGCCGAGCTGGCCGCCGCCGGGCTGGAGGCGCGCGGGCTGGAGCGGGTGGGCCTGCTCGTCGGCACGTTCGTGCCCGCCCTGGACATGGCCGGGTTCTCGCTCACCCTGACCCGGATGCGCCCGGAGTGGACGGGCCTGTGGGCCGCGCCGGCGCAGACGGCCGCCTTCCCTCGGACGGAGACCTCATGACCGGCCACCACCCCCTCGACCAGGACGCCGTGCTGGCCCGCTTCGCCCGGGCCGTCGAGGACGGCCACGGTGTGCTCACCGACCTCGACCAGCACTCCGGCGACGGCGACTACGGCGACAACCTGCGCGCCGGGGTCCGGCTGGCCGTCGCGCTGGCCGGGCGCGGACCGCAGCGCGGGTTCGGCGCGCTCGGCGAGGTCTTCCTCGACGAGGTCGGCGGCACCAGCGGCCCGCTGCTGGGCCTGCTGTTCTCCGAGATCGCCCGCGCGCTGTCCTACGGCTCGGCAGACACGGCCGCGTTCGCCGCGGGCGCCCGGGCCGGGCTGACCGCGATCCAGCGGGTCGGCGAGGCCGAGGTGGGCGACCGGACGATGGTCGACGCGCTGGCCCCGGCCGTGACCGCGCTCGACCGTTCGGGGTACG
>NZ_WWFY01000414.1:0-11186 GCF_009864975.1 Pseudonocardia sp. SID8383 | reverse complement strand
CCTCCGGCTGCGCGCGGCGCTGCGGGAGGGTCGGGTCCGCGACGCCGCGGCCGAGGCCGCCCGTGGGCCGCTGCTGCCGACCTCCGACGCACCGGAGATCCGCCGGGCCCGCGAGCAGCTCGCCGTCGCCGTCCGGTCGGCGCTGCTGCGGGCCGACGACCCGGACGCGCTGTGGACCCTGGTCCGGGCCGGCCGGGGCGACGGCACCGACGACGAGGAGCTGCGCCACCGGCTGCGAGCGCTGCTGCCGTCGTCGGACCCGCGGCACGACGAGCTCGGCTGAGCGCTCAGTCCGGGTCGGTGTGGTCGGGGATGCCGTCGTCGTCGGAGTCGGGCAGCCGCGGGTCCTCCTCACCGGCACGCACCGCCTCCAGCTGCGCGGACAGCGCCACCCCGGCCAGCAACGCGACCCCGCTGATGTTCGCCCAGATCAGCAGGGCCATCACCGCCGTCAGCGGCCCGTAGGTCTCACCGAAGGTGTCCGCGACGGCGACGTAGAGACCCAGCAGTCCGGACGCGACCAGCCACAGCAGCACCGTGACCGCGGCCCCGGCGCCCAGCCAGGACAGTCCCGGCTGGCGACGGCGCGGCGCGAACCGCAGCAGCACCGTCACCGCGACGACGAGCAGCGCGAGCCCGACCGGCCAGCGCACGACGTCCCACACCGTCTCGGCGACCGCACCCCACCGGTACACCTCGCGCACCGCGTCCCCGAACGGCTCCCCCGCCACGATCAGCAGCAGCCCGGTCGCCATGGCGACGCCCGCGGTGGCGGTCAGCGCCGCGGCACGCGCGTACTTGGCGAGCGCGGGCCGGTCCCGCTCGGTGCCGTAGATCCGGTTCGCGCCCCGCTCCAGCTGCGCGAACGCCGAGGTCGCCGCGGCGAACGCGGTGAGCAGGCCGAGCGCGAGGACCAGCTCACCGCGTTCCCCGGTGGGGGTGTCGTCACGCTCGGCCTGCTCACCGGGGTCGTCCGGGTCGGCCTCCCCCGCTCCGGCACCGCGGACCGCCTCGGCGACCAGCTCGTCGCTGGTCCCGGGGGACAGCGCCAGCACCGTGCGGGCGACGACCTCCGAGGCGCCCTCGGCGCCCGCCGCGGCGGACAGCCCGACCCCGGCGATGATCAGCGGGACGGCGGCGAGCGCCAGCTGCAGGCCGAACGCGCGGGCGTGGGAGAAGCCGTCGCCGTAGCGGAAGCGCAGGAAGCCCGCGGACAGCAGGTGCCCGAGGCCGTAGCGGCGCAGCGTGTGGGCGGCGTCGTCGGCGGAGAGCTCCTCGCCGGTCATCAGCCGGGTCTCGGGGACCGGGCGCACCGAGCTCATGCGCAGAACCTAGCCGCAGGCGGAAAGAATGACGCTCGTGGACACCCCGGCACGGACCGACCGCTTCGACGAGCTGGTGGAGCGCGCCCGGGCGCTCGCCGCCGGACGACGACGGGCGGTGCTCGGCATCGCGGGGGCCCCCGGGGCCGGGAAGACGACCGTCGCGCTGGCCCTGGTCCGGGCGCTCGCCGCCACGCCCCCGGACGGGCTCGGCCCCGGCTGGGTCGCCCATGTCCCGATGGACGGCTTCCATCTCGCCGACGTCGAGCTGGACCGGCTGGGCCGACGTCATCGCAAGGGCGCCCCCGACACCTTCGACGCCGACGGCTACGCCGCGCTGCTCGCCCGGCTGCGGCTCACCCCCGACGACGGCGCGGGCCCGGTGTACGCCCCGGCGTTCGACCGGGAGATCGAGCAGCCCGTCGCCGGGTCGGTCCCGGTGCACCCGCAGTGCCGGCTCGTGGTCAGCGAGGGCAACTACCTGCTCCTCGACACCCCCCGCTGGCGGGCGGTGCGGGCAGGGTTCGACGCCGTGTGGTTCCACGAGACCGACGAGGCGCTCCGGCTGGAGCGCCTGGTCGCGCGGCACGTGCGCTTCGGCAAGACCCTGGAGGCGGCCCGGGTGTGGGTCGAGCGCACCGACGAGCCGAACGCCCGACTCGTCGAGGCGTCCCGGCACCGGGCCGACCTGGTCGTCGCGCTGCCCGACCACCCCCCCGGCCCGCTCCCAGGGGAACCTTCGTAGCGCTCTACGCCTCGAAAGTTCCCCTGGGGGCCACCGGGCCGGGGTCGGAACCGGGCTCCGGACCGACAACGGCGGGCCGCCCCGGGAGTTCCCGGGACGGCCCGCCGCCGTCATGCGTGGGTCTGTCTCACTCCTCGCCGGCCAGCGCGGTGGGCGGGGTGTCCGGCACCGGCTCGGACGGCTTGCGCTCACCGCGGAAGGTGAACTTGGCCTTGTCCGACCAGGCGTTGGAGCCCTCCTCCGCGGAGGTGTCGAGGCCCTCGACGTCGACGATGACGATCTGCCCGGCCTCGATCTCGCCGAACAGGATCTTCTCCGACAGCTGGTCCTCGATCTCCCGCTGGATCGTCCGGCGCAGCGGCCGGGCGCCCAGGACCGGGTCGAACCCGCGGTGGGCCAGCAGCTTCTTGGCGTTGTCGGTGAGCTCGATGCCCATGTCCTTGTTCGCCAGCTGCTTCTCCACCCGCCCGATCATCAGGTCGACCATCTGGATGATCTGTTCCTGGTTGAGCTGGTGGAAGACGATGATGTCGTCGATGCGGTTGAGGAACTCCGGCCTGAAGTGCTTCTTCAGCTCGTCGTTGACCTTCGTCTTCATCCGCTCGTAGTTCGACTTCTCGTCGCCACCGGAGGAGAAGCCCAGTCCCACGGCCTTCGAGATGTCCTGGGTACCCAGGTTCGAGGTGAAGATCAGCACGGTGTTCTTGAAGTCGACCGTGCGGCCCTGGCCGTCGGTGAGACGGCCGTCCTCGAGCACCTGCAGGAGCGTGTTGTAGATCTCCTGGTGCGCCTTCTCGATCTCGTCGAACAGCACCACCGAGAACGGCTTGCGCCGCACCTTCTCGGTGAGCTGGCCGCCCTCCTCGTAGCCGACGTACCCGGGAGGGGCACCGAACAGCCGCGAGGCGGTGTAGCGGTCGTGGAACTCACCCATGTCGATCTGGATGAGGGCGTCGTCCTCGCCGAACAGGAAGTTGGCGAGCGCCTTGGACAGCTCGGTCTTACCGACACCGGACGGGCCGGCGAAGATGAACGAGCCGGACGGGCGCTTCGGGTCCTTCAGGCCGGCGCGGGTACGACGGATCGCCTGCGAGACGGAGCGGACCGCGTCCTCCTGGCCGATGATCCGCTTGTGGACCTCGTCCTCCATCTTGAGCAGACGGGTCGTCTCCTCCTCGGTCAGCTTGAACACCGGGATGCCGGTCCAGTTGCCCAGCACCTCGGCGATCTGCTCACCGTCGACCTCCGCGACGACGTCGAGGTCGCCCGACTTCCACTGCTTCTCGCGCTCGGCCTTCTCGCCGAGCAGGGTCTTCTCCTGGTCGCGCAGGTGCGCGGCCCGCTCGAAGTCCTGGGCGTCGATCGCCGACTCCTTGTCCCGGCGGACGTTCGCGATCTTCTCGTCGAACTCCCGCAGGTCCGGCGGAGCCGTCATCCGGCGGATGCGCATCCGGGCGCCGGCCTCGTCGATCAGGTCGATCGCCTTGTCCGGCAGGAAGCGGTCGTTGATGTAGCGGTCGGCCAGCGTCGCGGCCGAGGCCAGTGCGTCGTCGGTGATCGTGACGCGGTGGTGCGCCTCGTACCGGTCACGCAGACCACGAAGGATCTCGATCGTGTGCTCGACCGACGGCTCGGACACCTGGATCGGCTGGAAGCGGCGCTCCAGCGCGGGGTCCTTCTCGACGTACTTGCGGTACTCGTCGAGCGTCGTCGCACCGATGGTCTGCAGCTCGCCGCGGGCAAGCATCGGCTTGAGGATCGAGGCGGCGTCGATCGCGCCCTCGGCCGCACCCGCACCCACCAGGGTGTGGATCTCGTCGATGAACAGGATGATGTCACCGCGGGTGCGGATCTCCTTGAGCACCTTCTTGAGGCGCTCCTCGAAGTCACCGCGGTAGCGGGAACCGGCGACCAGCGAGCCCAGGTCGAGGGTGTAGAGCTGCTTGTCCTTCAGCGTCTCCGGGACCTCGCCCTTGACGATCGCCTGGCCGAGGCCCTCGACGGCGGCGGTCTTGCCGACGCCGGCCTCGCCGATCAGCACCGGGTTGTTCTTGGTCCTCCGCGAGAGGACCTGCATGATCCGCTCGATCTCCTTCTCCCGGCCGATGACCGGGTCCAGCTTGCCCTCACGGGCCTGCTGGGTGAGGTTGCGACCGAACTGGTCCAGCACCAGCGACGAGGACGGCGTGCCCTCGCCACGGCCACCGGTGCCGCTCTCCTGCGGCTCCTTGCCCTGGTAGCCGGACAGCAGCTGGAGCACCTGCTGACGGACACGGTTGAGGTCGGCGCCCAGCTTGACCAGCACCTGGGCCGCGACGCCCTCGCCCTCGCGGATGAGGCCGAGCAGGATGTGCTCGGTCCCGATGTAGTTGTGGCCGAGCTGCAGCGCCTCGCGCAGCGACAGCTCCAGCACCTTCTTCGCCCGGGGGGTGAAGGGGATGTGCCCGGACGGGGCCTGCTGCCCCTGGCCGATGATCTCCTCGACCTGCTGTCGCACGCCCTCCAGAGCGATACCGAGGGACTCGAGCGCCTTCGCGGCGACGCCCTCTCCCTCGTGGATCAGGCCAAGGAGGATGTGCTCGGTCCCGATGTAGTTGTGGTTGAGCATCCGGGCCTCTTCCTGGGCCAGGACGACAACACGTCGCGCTCGGTCGGTGAACCTCTCGAACAATTCGCACTCCTTGCCTGCTGCGCCTCACTGACGGCGCGACCAGCATCTCCGTACGGTCCGGGCTCGCCCGAACCGACACTGCGCCCTCGCGTGACACCGCGCCAGGCCACCCTCACGGGAGACCACATACCACTGTATCGGTCGAAGGGGCCCCGGCGCCTCCACCTGACGTGCACCGGGGTACGTGCCCGCAGTAACACGGGTGACACCTGCCGTGTTCCCGACGGACGTCAGCCGGTCGCGGCAGCGGCCTCCTCGCGCTCCCGCTCGGCCGCCTTGAACTGCCGGAACCCCTCCTCGTCGCGCCCGCGGCGCCAGTACCCGGAGATCGACAGGTCGTCCTTGGCGACGCCGCGCTCGCGGGTGAGGTGCCTGCGGAGTTCGCGCACGGCGATCGCCTCACCGTGCACGAAGGCGTGCACGCGCCCGGGGAGGAACTCCAGACCCGCGACGACGGCGGGCAGCTGCTCCGAGTCCGGGTCGCCCCCGGCGTCGATGCGGTACAGCCACCGCACGTCCACCCCGGGGCCCGTCGGCACGTCGATCTCGTCGCCGGGACCGTCCACCTGCAGGACGGCGACGACCGGTCGCCCGGCCGGGATCCGCTCGAGCGCGGCGCAGATCGCGGGCAGCGCGGCCTCGTCGCCGACGAGCAGGTGCCAGTCGGCGTCCGGGTCCGGGGCGTAGGCGCCGCCCGGGCCGAGCATCCGCAGCCGGTCGCCCGGGCGGGCGGCGGCCGCCCACGGGCCGGCGAGGCCGGTGTCGCCGTGGTGGACGAAGTCGATGACGAGCTCGCCTGCGGCGTGATCGAGCGAGCGGACGGTGTAGGTCCGCTGGGCGGGCCACCGGTCGCGCGGCAGCTCGGCGTGCACCCGGTCCATGTCCAGCGGCTCGGGGTAGTCGACGCCGGGGAGCGGGAAGAGGATCTTGACGTAGCGGTCGGTGTGCTCCGTGACGGGGAACGCCGCCAGGCCGTCGCCACCGGCGACGACGCGCACCATGTGCGGGCTCAGGCGTTCGGTGCGGAGCACCCGGAGATCGGTGACGGGGCGGGCCATCAGGCTGCCTCCCAACGACGAGAGGGGAAGGGGCCGTCGCGACGGTACCCCTCCCCCGCCCCGCCGGGTAAGGCAGACCTTAGTTCTCCTGGTGGTAGGCCTCGAGCACCTCGGCCGGGATGCGGCCGCGGTCCGAGACCTTCATCCCGCGGTTGCGGGCCCACTCGCGGATCGCCTGGTTCTGCTCGCGGTCGACCGACGGGCGGCGGGCCGCCCCGCCCGACGAGCCGCTGCTGCGCCGACGGGCCGCGCCACCGGCGCGACGGGCGGCCGCGACGTAGTCGGCGAGCACGTCGCGCAGCTTCTTCGCATTCCCGTCGGACAGGTCGATCTCGTAGTTGCGTCCGTCGAGACCGAACTCGATCGTCTCGTCCGCCGCGTCACCGGTCAGATCGTCGACGAGCCGGACTTCCTTGATCTGCGCCATCTCCGCAGCCTCCCTGAATGGCCGAACACGTTCATGATGAGGGACCGGGGCGGACATCGGCGACTGCGCGATGCAATAGCAGGACGCAATATGAGGCCACCGGGTACCGGTTCCGACTCGAATCCGAGAGTATCCGAGAAATGTTCGTGTCGTCGACCTGGGTACGGCGAAATACGGCGAACCGAGTTCGACACCACTCGTACGGGTCCGCCAAACACGACGCCCCCGGTCGCTGTTCGCGGCCGGGGACGTCGTCGGATGTGCGTTCGGAACCGGTTCAGGACTCGCCGCGGACCAGCGGGAACAGGATCGTCTCGCGGATTCCGAGGCCGGTCAGGGTCATCAGGAGACGGTCGATACCCATTCCCATCCCACCGGTGGGCGGCATGCCGTACTCCATGGCGCGCAGGAAGTCCTCGTCGAGCTGCATGGCCTCCGGGTCGCCCGCCGCGGCCTTGAGCGACTGGGCGTGCAGGCGTTCCCGCTGCTCGACCGGGTCCACCAGCTCGGAGTAGGCCGTGGCCAGCTCCACGCCGAAGACGATGAGGTCCCAGGACTCCGACAGCCGCGGGTCGTCGCGGTGCGCACGGGTGAGCGGCCGCACCTCGACCGGGAAGTCGCGCACGAAGGTCGGCTCGTGCAGGGTGTGCTCGACCAGCTTCTCGAACAACTCCAGCACGATCTGTGCGGCCGTCGGGTAATCGGTGATGTCGACGTCGTGGGCGTGCGCGATCCGCTGCAGTTCCGACAGTTCCGTGTCCGGCGTCACGTCCCGCCCGACGGCCTCGGACACCGATCCGTAGATGGTCACCGATCGCCACTCGCCACCGAGATCGTGCTCGGTGCCGTCGTGGTGGCGCACCGTGGTGGAACCGAACAGCGCCTGCGCCGAGGACTGGATCAGCTCCCGCGTCAGGACCGCCATGTCGTCGTAGGTCGCGTAGGCCTGGTAGGCCTCCAGCATCGCGAACTCCGGGGAATGCGTGGAGTCGATGCCCTCGTTCCGGAACACCCGGTTCAGCTCGAAGACGCGCTCGATACCACCGACCACGCAACGCTTCAGGAACAGCTCCGGTGCGATCCGCAGATACAGATCGGAGTCGAGTGCGTTCGCGTGCGTCACGAACGGACGCGCAGTGGCACCGCCGTGCAGGTTCTGCAGCATCGGCGTCTCCACCTCGATGAAGTCGCGGCCGGTGAGCGACTCACGGACGGTCCGCAGCACGGTGGACCGCGCGCGCACGGTCTCGCGGGCCTGCGGGCGCAGGATGAGGTCGACGTAGCGCTGCCGGACCCGGTTCTCCTCCGAGAGCTCCTTGTGCGCGGTCGGCAGCGGCCGGACCGACTTCGCGGCGACCGACCACTCGTCGACCATCACCGAGAGCTCGCCCCGTCGCGAGGTGATGACCTCACCGCGCACCGCGACGAAGTCACCCATGTCGACGACGGACTTCCAGCCGGCCAGCGCCTCCGCCCCGACCCGGTCGAGCGAGAGCATGGCCTGCAGCTCGGTGCCGTCGCCCTCGCGCAGCGTCGCGAAGCACAGCTTGCCGGTGTTCCGCACGAAGATCACCCGGCCGGCGACGGCCACGGTCTCGCCCGTCGCGGTGTCCGCGGGCAGGTCCGGGTGGGCGTCGCGGACCTGGCGCAGCGAGTGCGTGCGGGGGACCTCGACGGGGTACGGGTCGGTGCCCGCGGCGATCAGCTCCGCGCGCTTGGCCCGGCGCACCCGCATCTGCTCGGGGAGGTCGGCCTCGGTCGCCGGGTCGGACGGTGTGCCGGGAGTGTTCACGGCAGGTCAGGCTATCGGCGGTACCCGGGAGCGCCCGTCGTCACCCCCCACCTCCGCGGCGAGGCCTCGCGCGGTGGTCGGCCACCGGCCTACCGTGCGGAGGTGCCCGACGACGAGGTGGACCGCGGCCGCACGTTCGGTGCCGTCGCGCGCGCCTACGACGACCACCGCCCCGCCTACCCCGACGCCGCCGTCGACGCGGCGCTGGCCGGGACCCCGGAACGGCCCCGCGTGCTCGACCTGGGCGCGGGGACCGGGAAGCTGACGCGCGTCCTGACCGCCCGCGGGCTTGACGTCGTCGCAGTGGAGCCGGACCCGGCGATGCTCGCGGTGCTGCGCGAGCGCTCCCCCGGCGTCGAGGCCCGGACCGGGTCCGCGGAACGCATCCCGCTGCCCGACGGCCACCTCGATGCCGTCCTGGTCGGGCAGGCGCTGCACTGGTTCGACCTCGACCGGGCCGCCCCGGAGATGGCGCGGGTGCTGCGGCCCGGCGGGGTGCTGGCCGGGCTGTGGAACGGCGGGGACGACGACGTCGCCTGGATCCGCGAGTTCGGCGAGCTCACCGTGCGCGGTCGGCGGGTGCCCGACAACCCGGCCGGTGGCGGCGACGCGACGCCGCACCCGGGCTCCCCCTGGTTCGTCGACGACGGGGAGGACCGCGTCACCTGGGACCGCCCGACCACCGTCGACGAGCATCTCGCCGACATCGCCACGCACTCCTGGGCGCTGCGGAGCACCCCGCAGGACCGGGACGCGGTGTTCGCCGCCGCCCGGGAGTTCCTGACCGGGCAGGTCGCCGACGCCGACGGCCGCTTCACCATGCCGATGCGGACGATCGTGCGGCGGTCCCGCAAGCTCTGAGCCCGGCCGGCGGGCGCGGTCCACGGGCCCGGTCAGCGGGGCCGGTGGTGGCGCAGGTGGGTCAGCCGCAGCCCGTGCAGCGTCAGGTCCGGGACGTGGTGGGTGACGGTGTCGGCACGGCCGTGGACGAGCTCCGCGAGCCCACCGGTGACGATCACGGTGACCGGCAGCGCGTCCGGGCCCAGCTCGGCGAGGATCCGGCGGACCAGCCCGTCGACCTGCCCGGCGGCGCCGTAGAGCACCCCGGCCTGGACGGCCTCGACCGTCGTCCGGCCGATCACCGAGCGCGGCTCGACCAGGTCCACCGGCCGCAGCGACGACGCCCGCTCGGCCAGCGCCTGCATCGCGATGTCGATGCCCGGGGCCAGCGCTCCGCCGAGGAACTCACCCTTCGCGGTGACCACGTCGATGTTCGTGCAGGTCCCGAGGTCGACGCAGACGCAGGTGGTGCCGAACAGGTGGTGCGCGGCGAGCGAGTTCACGACCCGGTCCGCGCCCACCTCGCGCGGGTGGTCCACCAGCAGCGGCACGCCCGTCCGTACCCCCGGCCCGACGACGAGCGTCCGCATCCGGTCCGACCAGCGCGAGAGCAGCGTGCGCAGCTCCCGCGACGGCCCGGGCACCGTGGACAGCGCGGCGACCGCGGTGACCTCGGGGAAGTGCGCGCCGAGCATCCCGGTGACGGTCAGGTCCAGCTCGTCGGCGGTGGCACTGGTGTCGGTGCGCAGCCGCCAGCGCCGCTCCGGCTCCGGGTCGAGCGCCTCCGCACCCGTCCCGGTGTCGGGGTAGAGCCCCAGCGAGACGTGGGTGTTCCCCACATCGATGCAGAGCAGCACCGTGTCGTCCTCAGCGGGCCGCGCTGGTCAGCAGGCCCGAACCCTCCGGGGCGTGCCCCGGGTCGGCGCCCAGGTCGGCGATCCGGTTGTCGGCGTCGACGAAGACGACGCGCGGGCTGTAGTCGCGCAGCTCGGCCTCGTCGTAGGAGCCGTAGGAGATCAGGATGACCAGGTCACCGGGGTGCACCAGGTGCGCGGCGGCGCCGTTGATGCCGATCACCCCGGAGCCGGGCTCGCCGGTGATCACGTAGGTCTCCAGGCGGGCGCCGTTGGTGATGTCGACGATGCTGACCTGCTCGCCCTCGAGCAGGTCGGCGGCCGCCATCAGGTCGGCGTCGACGGTGACCGAGCCGACGTAGTGCAGGTCGGCCTGCGTCACGGTGGCGCGGTGGATCTTGGACTTCATCATCGTGCGGTTCACGGCGGTTCTCCTCGGGACGCGGTCAGAACGCGATGGGGGCGTTGTCGATCAGACGGGTGGCGCCGACCCGGGCGGCGACGAGCAGGCGGCCGTCCCCGGCGCCCGGGGCGGGGGCCGGTCCGAGGTCGGTGTCGCGCAGCTCGAGGTAGTCGACGTCGACCTCCGGCTCGGTCGCCAGCTCGGCGCGGGCGGCGTCCAGCACGGCGTCGTGCCCGCGGACCGACACCGCGGCCCCGGCCGCGAGCGCGCGCGACAGCACGGCGGCGGCGCGGCGCTGCCCGGGGTCGAGGTAGACGTTGCGCGAGGACAGGGCCAGGCCGTCGTCCTCGCGGACGGTCGGGACGCCGACGACCCGGGTCGGGAAGTCCAGGTCGCGCACCATCCGGCGGATCAGCGTCAGCTGCTGGTAGTCCTTCTCGCCGAACAGCGCGACGTCCGGGCCGACGATGTGGAACAGCTTGGACACGACGGTCAGGACGCCGTCGAAGTGGCCCTTCCGGGAGGCACCCTCCAGCTCGTCGCCGAGCGGCCCGGCGGTGACGCGGGTCTGCGAGCCCGGCGGGTACATGTGCTCGACCTGCGGGGTGAACACCAGCTCGACGCCCTCCTCGCGGCAGGCGTCGAGGTCGGCCTCGATCGGGCGCGGGTAGCGGTCGAGGTCCTCGCCCGCGCCGAACTGCAGCGGGTTCACGAAGATCGACACGACCGGGACGACGGCGCCGGGGATCCGCTTCGCATGCCGGATCAGCTCGCGGTGGCCCTCGTGCAGGGCGCCCATCGTGGGGATGAGGACGACCTTGCGGCCCGCCCCGCGCAGCGCGCGGGTGACCGCGGCGAGCTTCGCGGGGTCGGCGTGCACGGTCAGCCGGCCGGTGCCGTAGCCGTTCCGGGTGGAGCCGGGGGTGCTCACTTCTCCTCCAGTGCGGTCTCGATGTCGCGGACGCCGTCGGGGCCGAGGAGCCCGGCGGCGGCGGCGCGGTGGGCGGTGCGCCCGGCCAGCGCCCGGTAGGCGGCGGCCAGGTCGGCGTCGGCGTCGGCGATGTGCTCCAGGTG
>NZ_WWFY01000413.1:0-10160 GCF_009864975.1 Pseudonocardia sp. SID8383 | reverse complement strand
TGCGTTCGGCGCCGCGGGAGCGACCGGTCCGGATGGGCCGGGAGGCCCCGGTGGGCCCGGCGGCCCCGGTGGTGGGGACGGCGACGGGCACGGCGACGGCGAGGGCGGTGACGGCCCGCAGCGCAAGCGCCCGGTCGGACTGATCGTCGCGGCCGCCGCGCTCGGTGTGCTCGTCCTCGGCTACGTCGGCGACCTCGCGCTGAGCTCCGGCAGCGTGCCGCGCGGCGTCGTCGTCGCCGGTCAGCAGATCGGCGGCATGTCGCGCGCCCAGGCCACCGAGACGCTGCAGGCCGCGATCGAGCCCCGCTCCTCCGCGCCGGTGCCGGTCCAGGCCGGTGAGGTCAGCTCCGAGATCGACCCGAAGGCCGCGGGCCTGCAGGTCGACTACGCGCGCACTCTCGACGAGGCGGGCGAGCAGCCGCTGAACCCGATCACCCGGATCTCCTCGTTCTTCACCACCCGCGAGGTCGGGGTGGTCAACTCCGCCGACGACCGCGCCGTGCGCACCGCGCTGGAGCAGATGGCCCCGCTGGTCATGAAGGAGCCCAAGGAGGGCTCGGTCGAGTGGCAGGGAGTCACCCCGACCCCGGTCGCGCCGGAGCTCGGCCAGCAGCTCGACGTCGACGCGGCCGTCGGCGTCGTCGAGGAGCAGTGGGCCTCCGGCGAGCCGGTGCAGCTCCCGCTGATCGTCGAGCAGGCCGTCACGACCCCGGCCGACGTGCAGAAGGCCATCGACGAGGTCGCCAAGCCCGCCGTCGCCGGCCCGCTGACGATCACCGGTGAGGGTGCGAACGCGACCATCACCCCGGAGGACATCACGACCGCGCTCCGCTTCACCGCGGACCCGGAGGGGCCCGTGAAGCTGAAGCCGGTGATCGCGAACAAGACCCTCGAGGACATCGCGCAGCCGCAGCTGGCGAGCACCGAGAAGCCCGGCATCGACGCCCAGCTCGACTTCGCCGCGACGCCGCCGCGGGTCGTCCCGTCGCAGGACGGGCGCGGCATCGACTACGACGCCACCTTCGCGAACGTGCTGCCCATCCTCACCGGCCAGGGCGAGCGCACGGTCGCGGCGGTCTACGCGAACAAGCCGGCCGAGATCACCACGGCCGACCTGGAGTCGCTGGGCAACGCCACCGAGATCTCGACGTTCACCACCGGCGGGTTCGCCGCCGACTCGGGGCAGAACATCAAGCGCGCCGCCGAGGCCATCAACGGCCAGATCGTGCAGCCCGGCGAGACGTTCAGCCTCAACGGCGTCAGCAACCCCCGCAACGCCGCCAACGGCTACGTCGAGGCCGGCATCATCGAGGACGGCCACCCGGCGCGCGGCGTCGGCGGCGGTGTCTCCCAGCTCGCGACGACGCTGTACAACGCGTCGTACTTCGCCGGCATGACCGACATCGAGCACAAGGAGCACAGCTACTACATCAGCCGCTACCCGGTGGCCCGCGAGGCGACGGTCTTCAACGACCTCATCGACGTCAAGTTCCGCAACGACGGCCCGACCCCGGTGCTGATCCGCACGGCGTGGACGCCCAGCAACGTCACCGTCTCGTTCATCGGGCAGAAGATGTACGAGGTCACCTCGGCGACCGGGCCGCGGACGAACCCGACCCAGCCGCAGGTCGTCAACATCCCGGCCGGCCAGCCGTGCAGCGCCAGCAAGGGCTCTCCCGGCTTCACCGCGACCGACACCCGGACCATGCGCAATGTGCAGACCGGGGAGACGACCAGCAAGACGCGGACGGTCAAGTACAACCCTCAGCCGATCGTGCAGTGCGGCGGCTGATCCGGTGATCGTCCCCGTCAGGGGATGACGAGAGCCAGGTCACATTCGTACCCTGATCCCTCCAGCCGTCGGACAGCGAGGGATCGGGGTACCCCATGCGCATCGCGGACGTTCTGAGGAGCAAGGGCAGCGCGGTCAGCACCGTGGCGCCGGAGGACTCGATGGGCGAGGTGCTGCGCGCGATCGCCGAGCGGAACCTCGGCGCACTGCCCGTCGTCGACGGGGACCGGCTGGTCGGCATCGTCTCCGAGCGGGACGTGGTGCGCCGGCTGCACAGCCACGGCGCCGCGCTGCTCGACGCGCGGGTGGCCGAGGTGATGACCACCGAGGTGGTCACCTGCTCGCCCGACGACGGCGTCGGCGACCTCGCCCGGATCATGACCGACCGCCGGGTGCGGCACCTGCCGGTGATCGTCGACGGGGCGCTGGCCGGGATCGTGTCCATCGGCGACCTGGTCAAGGCCCGGATGGACATGCTGGAGCAGGAACGCGAACAGCTGGAGAGCTACATCGCGCAGTAGGGGCACGACGAGGAAGGGCCCCGGGCGGGGAGTCCGCGCCCGGGGCCCTTCGTCATCGCCGACCGGATCAGAACGAGGCCTCGTCGAGCTCCATGAGTTCGTTGTCGGCGTTCGCGATGATCGCCTTGTCCGAGGTCAGGCGGGGCAGCACGGACTTCGCGAAGAAGGTCGCGACGCCGACCTTGCCCTCGTAGAAGGCCCGGTCCTTCGCGGAGACGCCGTCGGTGCCCAGTGCGGCGAGCGCGACGGTGGCCTGGCGCAGCAGCAGCCAGCCGACGAGCAGGTCGCCGACCGCCATCAACAGCCGCACGGTGTGCTGGCCGACCTTGTACAGCTCGGTGACGTCCTTGGTGGAGCCGTACAGGTAGCCGGTCAGCGTGCCGAGCATCCCCTGCACGTCGGTCAGCGCGGTGCGCAGGAGCTCGCGCTCCTCCTTGAGCCGGCCGTTGCCCGCGTCGGAGTCGATGAACGCCTGGACCTCGCCCGCGACGTGCGCGAGCGCCTGGCCGTTGTCCCGGACGATCTTGCGGAACAGGAAGTCCTGGGACTGGATCGCGGTGGTGCCCTCGTAGAGGGAGTCGATCTTGGCGTCCCGGATGTACTGCTCGATCGGGTAGTCCTGCAGGAAGCCCGACCCGCCCAGGGTCTGCAGCGACTGCACGAGCTGCTCGGTGGCGCGCTCGGAGCCGACGCCCTTGACGATCGGCAGGAGCAGGTCGTTGACCTTCTCCGCGAGCTCGGTGCTGATCCCGCTGCCCTCGTCGCCGAGGCGCACCCTGTCCTGGAAGGTCGCGGTGTAGATGTAGACGGCGCGCATGCCCTCGGCGTACGCCTTCTGCAGCATCAGGCTGCGGCGGACGTCCGGGTGGTGGGTGATCGTGACCCGCGGCGCGGTCTTGTCGGTCATCTTCGTCAGGTCCGCGCCCTGGACGCGCTCCTTGGCGAACTCGAGCGCGTTCAGGTAGCCGGTCGACAGGGTGCCGATGGCCTTGGTGCCGACCATCATCCGGGCGTACTCGATGACCTGGAACATCTGGGCGATGCCGTCGTGCACGTCGCCGAGCAGCCAGCCGACGGCCGGGGTGCCGTGCGCCCCGAAGGTCAGCTCGCAGGTCGTGGAGGCCTTGAGGCCCATCTTGTGCTCGACGTTGGTCACGAAGGCGCCGTTGCGCTCGCCCGGCTCGCCGGTCCCGCTGTCGAAGTGGAACTTCGGCACCAGGAACAGCGACAGGCCCTTGGTGCCCGGCTTCCCGCCCTCGGGGCGGGCCAGCACCAGGTGCATGATGTTCTCGGTGAAGTCCTGCTCGGCCGAGGTGATGAAGCGCTTCACACCCTCGATGTGCCAGGTGCCGTCGTCCTGCTGGATCGCCTTGGTGCGGCCGGCGCCGACGTCGGAGCCCGCGTCCGGCTCGGTCAGCACCATGGTGGCGCCCCAGCCGCGGTCGATCATCAGCTGGGCCCAGCGCTTCTGCTCCTCGTTGCCGTTCTTGTAGAGGATCGAGGCGAAGTTCGGGCCGGCCATGTACATGAAGATGGCCGGGTTGGAGCCGCACATCAGCTCGGCGGCGGCCCACTGCACGGACGGCGGGATGCCCATGCCGCCCAGCTCGTTCGGCAGGCCGAGGCGCCACCACTCGCCGTCCCAGAGGACCTTGTAGGCGTCCTTGAGCTCCTGCGGGGTGGTGACCGTGTGGTCCTCGGGGTGGAAGACCGGCGGGTTGCGGTCGATCGTGGCGTAGTGCTCGGCGAGCGGGCCGGTGCAGACGGTCGACAGCTCCGACAGCACGCCCTTGGCGGTGTCGACGTCGACGTCCTCGAAGGGTCCCGTCCCGAGGTGGTCCTGTACCTCGAACACCTCGAAGAGGTTGAACTCGAGGTCGCGCACGTTGCTCTTGTAGTGGCCCATCCGTCCTTCACCGCCGTTCGTGCCAGGGCCGATCGACTTACCGGCCGGTAACTGACTCCAGAGTATTACCGACCGGTAACAAGAGCAAGGTGCAGCTGCGTCGTCAGGGACCGCCCACCCGTGTGACGCGCTCGACCGGCGCGCCCGCGCCGTCCTTTTCCCGTGAACCGAGAGAATGCGGAGTCGCACGGGACGGATGTGGCGTGTGTGACGGAGGCGGTGCCGGCGGTGCCGCCGAAGGGGGCAGCAGCGATGGGCGAGCCGGGACAGAGCTGGAGCCGCCGCGGGCTGCTGGTCGGGGGTGCGGTCGCCGGCGCGGGCCTGGTCCTGCCCGGCCGGGCGTTCGCCGGACCGCCGCCGACCACCGACCCCGCTCCGCCCGCCACGGGTCCGGTGCCCGGTCCGTCGGCCGTCCCGGGGCCGGACGGCATGCCCGGCCCGGCCGGTGCCGGTCCGCTGGCCGAGGGCGTGCCGGTCCCCTACATCGCGCGCTGCTTCGAGTGGGGCGCGCGCAAGCCGAAGTTCCCGCCGAAGGTCTGGGACCGGCGCCCGATCCGGATCCTGGTGCACCACACGGCCGGGGCGAACACGAACGACTACAGCGTCGGCGCCGCGCACCGGATGGCCAGGGCGATCCAGAACTACCACATGGACCGCAACGGCTGGCTCGACTCGGGGCAGCACTTCACGATCTCGCGCGGCGGGCACGTGATGGAGGGCAGGCTCTGGAGCCTCGGCGAGCTCAACGGGGGCCGCCGCGTCGTCGAGGGGGCGCACTCGCCCGGTCAGAACGTCATCGCGATCGGCATCGAGAACGAGGGCACCTACATGGGGGTCGACCCGACCCCGGCGCTGTGGAACTCGCTGCGCGTCACCTGCGCCTACATCTGCCTGCGCTACGGCATCGCCCCGACCGAGCTCTACGGCCACCGCGACTACCGCAACACCCTCTGCCCGGGTGACCGTCTCTACGCCGCGCTGCCCCGGCTGCGCCGCGAGGTGGCGGGGCTGCTGGGCAGGCGGCTCTCGCGCACCGAGTCGACCAAGGCGAGCTGGCCGCTGCTGCGCACCGGCGATCGCGGCCCGATGGTCGAGGCGGCCCAGTACCTGCTGCGCGACGCCGGGTCGCTGACCGGTAAGCCCGACGGCCGGTTCGACGACCGCACCGCGGCCGCGGTGAGCGAGTTCCAGCGCGCGCACCGCGCCGACGACGTCAACGGCCTGCTCGGCGGGGAGACCTGGCCGGAGCTGGCCCGCACGGTGCGCGCGGGCACCGAGGACGACGCCGCCCGTGCCGTCGAGGTGCTCGCGGCGGCACGACGGGTGGAGAGCGTGCCCGACGTCGTCGACCACCCGCAGTGGCAGAAGCTGCTCGGGACCTCCGGCAGCGCCGTCCCGGACGCGCAGGACCCGCAGGGCGTGCTGAACCGCTGAGGGCCCGGTCCCGGGCGGAGCGTGCGCACGGACGGGTGACGGCCTGCCGCTAGTCTCGCCCGGTGCTGAACCGCTGCCCCGCGTGCGACGCGCCCGCGAGCGACCCGTTCTTCTCCGCGACCGGGCTGCCGGTGCACGGCACCGCGGTGCTTCCCGACCCGGTCTCGGCGCGTTCCGTGGCCACCGGTGACCAGGTGCTCGTGCTGTGCGAGCGCTGCGGGCTGGTGTTCAACCGCGACTTCGACCCGGGGCTGCTCGACTACACCGGCGACCACGAGGAGTCCCAGCACCACTCCCCCCGCTTCGCCGCCTACGCCGCGGAGGTCACCGCGGACTGGGTGGCGCGGTTCGGGCTGGCCGGGCGGCACGTCGTCGAGGTGGGGTGCGGGTCCGGTGACTTCGCCGCCGAGCTGCTCGGCGCCGGCGTCGGCCGGGTGACCGGGATCGACCCGCACTTCGTGCCGCAGCGGGTCCGCCCGGAGCTGGCGGACCGGCTCACCGCCGTCCCCGCGGAGTTCGCGCGTGACCAGGTCGAGCCGGACACCGCCGCCCTGGTCTGCCGGCACACCCTGGAGCACATCCCCGACCTCGCCGTCTTCGGCGCGGAGCTGTACGCCGGGCTGCGTCGCGGCGGCGGCCGGGCGCTGCTCGCCGAGGTGCCCGACCTGGGCCGGATCCTCGACGAGGGCGCCTTCTGGGACCTGCAGTACGAGCACTGCTCCTACTTCACCCCGGCGACCATGCGGACGTTCCTGACCGGGGTCGGCTTCTCCGACCCGCAGGTGCGGCTGACCTACGCCGACCAGTACGTCGTCGCCGAGGCGGGGCCGGACGGGACGCCGGGCGCGCCCGAGCTGGAGCCGCACCTGCGCGAGGCGCTGCGCAGCGCCTGCCGGGACTTCGCGACCCGGGTGTCGGACCAGGTCGGACGGTGGCGGGAGTGGCTCGGCGGCCGGGCCGCGACCGGCGACGAGGTGGTCGTCTGGGGTGGCGGGGCGAAGGGGCTGACCTTCCTCAACGTCGTCGAGGGCGGGGCGGAGGGGACCGGCGCGGTCGGCGCGGTCGTCGACATCAACCCCGGCCTGCAGGGGCGCTTCATGGGCGGGCTCGGTCTGCCGATCCGCGCCCCGAAGGACCTGCTGGACTCGCCCCCGCGGTCGGTGCTGCTGATGAACCCGGTCTACACCGGCGAGGTGCGCGCCACGCTCGACGAGCTGGGGCTCGGGTCGACGGAGCTGCTCGCGGTCTGACCGGCCGGGGCCGGCCGCAGCGCGCGGACGGCCCGGACGAGCTCCGCGCGGGCCGCGGCGGCGTCGTCGATGCCGGTACCGGTCAGCACCAGCGTGCCCGCGAGCAGCAGCCGGGCGGTGCGGCGCGCCTCGCCGGTGAGGTCGTCGCCGCAGACCCGGTCGAACCGCTCCTGGAAGTCGGCGACGACCGAGTCCCGGATCCGGCGCGCGTCCGGGTCGTGGCCGAGGAACACCGACCGCAGCGCGGTGTCGAGGTCGCCGCCGCCGTCGAGGGCGGCGACCAGACCGTCGACGTAGCCGGCGAGGCGCTCCTCGACCGGCAGGTCCGCGGCGGGCTCGGCGCCCGGTGCGCTGCGCAGGTGGGCGAGGAACACCGCGGCGAGCAGGTGCTCCTTCGAGGCGAACACCTTGTACGCGGTGGCCGCGGACAGCCCCGCCCGGCGCGCGACCCGGCGCACGGTCAACGTCGCGGCGCCGCTGTCGGCGAGCTCCTCGGCCCCGGCCGTGAGCAGCCGGTCCCGGGTCGCCGGCGCGACCTCGCTCCGCCGGGAGAATGCTCCGTCCACCGGGCCCAGCCTAGCCGTCGACCGCCCCGGTCCCGGGGCGCCGGGCGGTGCCGCTACCGTGATCGACTACGGGTGGACAGGTGTCCAGTCGGGTGTCTTTCCGAGAGGAGCTCCCCGATGCGCTCGATCAGCCGCAGGTCGGTCCTGCTGGGTGCTGCCGGCGTCGCCGGGCTGGGGGTCCTCGGCGCGGGCACCGCGGTCGCCGCCGCGCCCTCCCGGGTGCGCGTGACCCGGGAGGAGCGTCGGGTGGTCGTCGTCGGCTCCGGGTTCGGCGGCGGCGTCACGGCGCTGCGCCTGGCCGAGGCCGGTGTGGACGTGCTCGTCCTCGAACGCGGACGGCGGTGGGTCACCGGGCCGGACGCCGAGACCTTCCCCCGGGTGACGACGAACCCCGACCGCAGGCTGTTCTGGCTCGACACGGTCGCCGACCCCCTGGACGGACCGCCGAACCCGCTGTCGGTGCTGCTGGGGCGCCCCACCGCGAGCACCCCGGGCGCCGTGCCGCTGTCCCCCGGCCGGTACACCGGGCTGCTGGAGCGTGTCGGCGGCAACGGGATGGACGCGTTCTGCGCGGCCGGCGTCGGCGGGGGCTCGCTGCTCTACCAGGGGATGACGCTCCAGCCCTCGGCCGAGGTGTTCGCCGCGACGATGCCCCGCGAGCTGGAGTACGAGGTGCTCGCCCGCGAGCACTACCCGCGGGTCGCCCGGATGCTCCGCCTGGCCACCGCCCCGGACGAGCTGATCGACTCGCCGACGTACCGCGCCCCGCGGGTCTTCCGCGACCGGGCGGAGGCCGCCGGCTACGAGGTCGAGAAGATCCCGATGCCGATCGACTGGGACTACGCGCTGGCCGAGCTGCGCGGCGAGATGACGCCCGCCTACACGAACGGCGACGCCGCGTTCGGCGTGAACAACGGCGGCAAGCACACCGTCGACGTCACCTACCTCGCCGCCGCCGAGGCGACCGGGCGGGTCACGGTCGCCCCGTTGCACCAGGTCACCGACGTCGTCCGCGCGGCCGACGGGCGCTGGGAGACGCACGTCGACCGGATCGACGAGACCGGCACCGTGCTCGAGAAGAAGATCATCACTACCCCGGCGCTGGTGCTCGCGGCGGGCACCCAGAACACCAACCGGCTGCTGCTGCGGGCCCGCGCGCACGACACGGTCCCGGACCTGCCCGACGCGCTCGGCGAGAACTGGGGCACCAACGGCGACCGGATCTGCACCTGGAACTCCCTGGTCGAGGACTTCGGTGCGACCCAGGGCGGCCCGGTGGTGTTCGGGACGAAGGACTGGGCGGACCCGGCCACGGCCAACACCGTCATCCAGGCGTCGCTGCCGCCGCTGCCGCTCGGCCTCGGCCGCACCACGACGATGCTCGTCGGCTACGGCGTCAGCGCCGGCCGCGGCCGGATGGGCTGGGACCCGGTCCGGCAGGAGGGCGTCGTCGACTGGCCGCTCGACGGCGACGCCACCCTGACCGCGCGCATCCACGAGCGGATGGGGCGCATCACCGGGGTGCGGGGCACCTTCCTCGACACCACCTACGCGGTGCCGACCACCTGGCACCCGCTGGGCGGGGCCTGCATCGGCACGGTCTGCGACGTGGCGGGCCGGGTGCGGGGCCAGCGCGGCCTCTACGTGCTCGACGGGTCGCTGATGCCCGGTACGACGGCCGCCTGCAACCCGTCGATGACGATCGCCGCCGTCGTCGAACGGGCCACCGACGACCTGGTCGCCCAGGACGTCGGCACGCTCATCTGACCAGGAGCCGGACGACGGCCAGGTCCTCCAGGGTTGCGACGTGCAGGTTCGCCGGGTCCCCCGGCACCGTCACCACGCGGTGGCCGAGCGCGGCGAGCATCCCGGAGTTCTCCACCGGCCGGGGCGCGTCGGCGTGCGCGGCACGCAGCACGTCCGCGCGGAACGCCTGCGGCGACTGCGTGACCACCGCGTCCTGCTTGGGGAGGGTGTCGACGACGACGCCGTCGCGCACCCGCTGCACCACCTCGAGCAGCGGGACCACCGGCACCGCCCCGTCGGCGCCCGCCCGCACGGCCTCGACCACCTCGGTGAAGATCCGGTCGGCGGCGAGCGGGTGCGCCGGGTCGGCGAGGACCAGGACCCCCGCCTCGGCGGGCACGACGGCCAGCCCGGCCCGCAGGGACTCCGACTGGTGGTCCCCGCCGACGGCGAGCGCGTCGACGGGCTCGCCGTCCCAGCCCACCCCGGACGGCAGCACCAGCGCGACCCGGTCACAGGTGCGCCGGGCGGCGGCGACGGTGTGGTCGACCAGCCGGGACCCGGCCAGCTCGTCGAGCTGCTTCAGCCGGCCGTAACGGAGCCCCCGGCCGCCCGCCAGCACGATCGCCCACACGTGGTCACGCACTCCGGTGATCCTGCCGGGTCCGGCGGGGGAACCGGACACCGCACCCGATAGCCTCGGCCGTCCCCGATCGGGCGACCCGATCGGGCGACGGGAGGGGCGGACGAGGATGGCGGCACCGACGACGTCCCCCACGCCCGCCGCGTCGACCGGCCCGCTCGCCGGGGCCCCCGCCGCGGTCGCGCTGGTCCGGGCCGTCGCCGAGGAGCCGGACGCACCGCGCCTGGTGGCCGTCACCGGCCCCGCCGGTGCGGGCAAGTCGACCGTGCTGCGCGAGCTGGTCCGGGTGTGGACCGAGGCCG